>JAUVZH010000345.1 GCA_030602675.1 Candidatus Heimdallarchaeota archaeon
GAAATCTGGAAGAGGCTCTCAAGTATTTAAAAAATGCTGTACTTATTTTTAAATTTACAAACAACTCATTATTTGTAACTGTTGAGCCAACTATTTTAAAAATTGAACAATTAATGAATAAAAACAATGGATAGTTTTTGGTGGGCAGGGAGAGATTTGAACCCTCGACCACTTCGTGTTTCTATAAAATAGTACGTCTATTTTACACCCGAACGAAGCATCATACCGTGTTTTCCGTTTTTGAATTCAATCCAAAACCCTAGAACACCTGCCCTGTTATAAATAATTTGCAAATAATTTACAATAAAAAAGATTTTCGTTTACATAGTTTTATTTTTGCAAATAAACATACAAAAGATTATTAGTTGTTTTTCTCTCTTCTTTTGTACAAGCTTCTATAGTATTGATGATTCATCATGACACAATTCAATAAGATAGCAGTTGTTTCACGTTTACCTAAAGGACGACATAAAAAGGAATGTCAAAAGGTAATTGATTTTTTAACACAAAAACATGGTTTAGATGTTTACTTAAATGAGTCTTTTGCTAATAAATACAATTATGAAAAATCTGTAAATATTGAAGAAATCCAAGAGTTCGATTTAGTTATTGCTTTAGGTGGTGATGGAACTATCCTCTGGGCATCCAGATATTCAAATGAGGTACCCTTATTTGGTATTAATGCAGGCTATCTGGGTTTTCTTACTACAGCTACTCTTAATGGGAGTTGTAAAGGTATAGATCGTGTTTTAAAAGGAGATTTTGTTTTAGAGAAATGCATGCGATTAAAAGTTACTTTAGATGGGAAAGCACTACCTACAGCCCTGAATGAATCTTATGCTACAAATAAGCTCAGTGCTCAAATATGTCGTTTAAATATTGCAGTAAATGATTATAATTTAGGCACTCACTTACTAGATGGTTTACTCGTGTCCACCCCTGTAGGTTCAACTGCTTATGCTCTCTCTGCAGGTGGGTCTATTATTGAACCACGAATTAAAGCAATGCAAATTGTTCCAGTAAACAGCGTATCGAGACGAATTAGACCATTTGTCGTTCCTGGTGAAGCAAAAATAACAATTACCGTTCCTAAGTCCTTTGATGGTGAAGCAGTTATCATTAACGATGGGATTTTAGAGGGTAAATTTATTGATGAATCAATTTTAGAAATTACTAAAGCTCAAAATGAAACAGTTTTCATTCGATTCCCTGAACATGGATTCTTTAATCGTTTACAAGATAAACTTGATTTTTAAGCTGATGTTGAGAGTGTTTAATTGAAAGAGAACGAAGCCAACACATCAAAGAAAAAGGACAACATTGTTTTAGATGCATCTGTTATTTATAACGGTGTCTTAACACATAACATTCCTGGAATCAAATATATCCCTGACTGTGTTTTAGATGAAGTAAGTGGGATGTTAAAAGGAGAAGCAATTATTGAAGAGGCGTTATTATACAAGGAATTGATAGTACTTACACCCGATAATAAATCATTATTAGATATCAAGCAAAAAGCATCTGAAACTGGCGATATACAAGAACTCTCGGAATGTGATTTGTCTGTTCTTGCAATTGCGAAAAAGTTACAGATGCAATATACTTCTGTGATAATTCTAAGTGATGATTATGACATTCAGAATCTGGCAAATTACATTGGCATACCTTGCAAAGGAATACATTGGAAAGGTATAACCTCTTTACATGAATATCTTTGGCAATGTCCTGGTTGTGGTGCAAAAAGTAAAGAAAAAACTAAAAACTGTATTGAATGCGGAACAGAAATGGTAAGAAAAACTCAAAAGAAAAAAATGAAAAGAAAAAGAGGATGAATGATGTCTTTAAGAAATGCTCAAGCATTAAAGAGTGGGATTTTTCTCCAGGATTCAAAGAAGAAATCAATTATTGTTCCCATTCAGATAATTCCAACACAAAATTGGGATGAAAACATTCAATTCCCTGAAAAAATGAATAGACAATTATTTACTCTTCTATTCCCAAAAATGGATAGATGTACTATCTTCTTTGATAGAGATTCAGAAAACAAACCAGTATTGTTGATGTTTGCTTACTTATCTAGTCAAGCTACAAAAGATCTTGCTTCTAAAACAAAGCGATTTGTAACTAATTTAGTACGCTTTCTTACTGAAGTGAATTTGAAGATTAAACTTTTAGATACACAGGAGGTATTAAAAGAATTACTTGAAAAAATACCAAAGTCAATTAATGAAGTATCTCCAAGGCTTTTTGAGATTACATCTATTAGGAAATCATATTTGTCTTTAACTACAATATTCTATGATTCTGAGGAAGAAAAAAATGATTTAGTAGTTCTCTTACGAGATTTTTATTCGCATCTATCTTATGGCAGAGTAAGTTTAGATATTACAACAAAAACTGGGAAAAAGCGCTCTGATTTGATAGTAAAAGCATCAATATCCATAACACTCGAAAGAGAAAATATTGATGAGGTAAAACAAGATCAAAAGAAATTACAGTCTCTTCTGAAAATATTCAGTAGTCATATTGAAGATAAAAACATTCAACGGTATTGGTTCGTAACTAAAGCTGAGCTTGTTGAGAATTTTGGCAAAGTTATTCTTGGACAAGGTTTGCAGTATTTTATTGTTGATACTAATGATTTATTGGATTTCGCAGCATTCTTTAGTTTATTGCAAAAAACCAGCTAGGATTATTTGCTCTTTTTTCCCATAAATGATAGTAATATTTAATAATACAACATTTGTCCCTTTTTCTTACATCGCGAATTACTGTCACCATGCCCATACAAATGAAAGAAGATTTCTTTGGTGCATGGCTTACTAAAAAGATGGAAAATCAAAATTGACAGAAGCGGATAAATATGGATATAACTAAATTAACTGAACAAGTTGCTAAGTTAAAGAAAGAATCTAAAAAGAGGAAGTTCGTTGAGAGCATCGATCTCGCAGTTAACTTTAAAGATTTAGATCTTAAAGTTCCTAGCAACCGTTTCAACTTCCAAACAACCTTGCCCCATGCTTTTAGAAAGAAACCATCTGTAGCCATTTTTGCAGGCGGTGAACTTGCTGTAAGAGCAAAAAACGCTGGGATAAAAACTATTCTTGGTCGAACAGAATTAGAGGCTCTAGGTAAAACCCCTAAAGAAATCAGGAAACTAGCAAAAGGACATGATTTCTTTTTAGCTGAACCTCCTTTAATGCCGCTCATTGCAAGATTTCTTGGGAAGTATTTGGCTCCTAGAGGAAAAATGCCTCAACCAATTGTACCTAATGCTGATATTCCTACCTTACTTGCCAGGTTTACTAGAACCTCAAAGTTAAGGATTAAAGAGAATCCAGTTGTTCTTACAAAAGTAGGAAATGTAAAAATGGGTAATAAAGAAGTGGCTGAGAACATTGAAGCCATAATTCATACTTTAGAAGGTAAGCTAGAAAAAGGCATACAAAACATTAGATCTGCTACCATAAAAACTACTATGGGCAACTCTATGAAAATCGAGGTGCACTAAAATGAGTAAATCATCATATCAACACGAACCTAGTTTAGCAAAACAAAAACAATTAACCGAACTAATAGACTTGCTCCAACAATACAAAAGTGTTGGAATTACTAAAGTAGAAAACATTGCTTCAAGAACGATTCAAAGATTAAGACAAGACCTTCGTGGTGAAGCGTCTCTAAAAATTGCTAAAAATACTTTGATGCGATTAGCTCTAAATGAAGTTTCAAAGAAAAACAAAGGCTTCTCCAAACTTTTAGATTATATTAATGGTTCATGTGCTTTCATTCTTACAA
>JAUVZH010000268.1 GCA_030602675.1 Candidatus Heimdallarchaeota archaeon
CAGATGAGAAAAACTATCTTTATAGTTACTTACCTATTAAACCACCAATAATCTCAGAAGAAATCAAGAAATTCTTCATATTAACTGAAGACAGTGAAGAAAATGAGATAATTGGTCGTATATACACATATCAACCATTCAATAATGACCATATTACTAATCTAACTGAGTTGTTAATATCTGATGCATTTCGACGAGCGTATGCTAGTGTTGAGGTTGGTTTGAAGAAAATTGTTACTATGGGAAAGAAGATTCACAGTGGAACTTCTAATCTAATAGATCAACTAATGGAAAGTTATCATTTAATCTGTAATAAGCTATCAATCACACAATCGACCAATTAGATAATAAATAATAAAAGCATAATTGTTTGTTGTAGAGGTAACAAAGTAGGGAACAAAATGGCATTAACTGTGAATGACCTTGGAATTGCTTTTGCAATAGCAATTGGTTTTGTCGCAGTATTGTTTTTCATCACTCTCTTGTTATCTTCCTTGAATAAAATCTTCAAACGTAATAAATTAGAGAAAAACGATGTGATTGAATCAAGTGAAAAAATTGTGAAATCAGTGGAAACAAGTGGTGAACAACTAGAAAGTTTGTATTTATATTCTGTTTATGCAATAATCATTGGTATTTTGTTAATATTCTTAATGTTTTCCTTTTTTGCATTCAAAGATAATTTTTCTTTAGGAGATGCCTGGCCATTTATCTTTGTAGTTGTTATTCTAATCTTTTGTACTGTTATTATAATTGATAGAGTAAAATTACGAAGCAAACGAACAGTCCAGAGGGATATGCGAAAGTCCTGATGTGAGGTTTAATGAATGAGTGAAACTGGTCTAAACCAAAAAAGAATAAATCAATGGTTTATTCGAGGTATTGGTATTGTAGTAGCCGGCATATTTGTTACAGTTATCACCTTTTCATTAATGAATTTACAAGAAGGATTGTTCCATGTGGATGAAGAACCATCCGAAGGTATGGACTATATTGTAGCTTCCAGAAGAATTGGTCGATATTTATGGACATTTCGAGTTTTTGATTTGATTTTGATTGTAATACTTTTACTCTTGACACTTATCTTTACCAGTTACTTGCTGAATTTTAAATCTGATATGAAAAGGCAAGCAAATCAGAAGAGGTTTAGAGTATAATGGACTGGTCAACCTTCTTTCCATATTCCCTTATAGGAGTGATTATTTTACTTGCATTAGGTATCTATGCATTGATAACTTGTAAGACATTATTACGAGCTGTATTTGGCATTGAATTACTTTTAATGGCAGCTAATCTCCTCCTCTCATCCTTTGGTTTAGGAGGAGAAACCTCACCAAACCCAGATCCTTTTGCTCAAACAATTTCTATTTTAATCATAGTAGTAGGAGTTGCTTTACTAGTTGTTGGAACTACCATTGATAGATTTTTGAGAAAAAATAATGATTCAACAGAATTAGAGTTCAATTTCTTTGCTGATGGTGTAAGTTTATCTAAAGATGAAGACGGAAGCCAATCAAATAACGAAACAGTAACATCAAAAGCAGGTGAAAACTAGATGAGTGGATTACTTTTAGCAGCATTACTGATTATTTTTCCATTATTTGGAGTTTTTATAGGATTATTTTTATCACAACTAGAAGATGCTATTGCTGCTGAAGGTAGAACAAGAGATTGGATTTTGTTCATAATTATTTTTATCCCTCAAGCTGTAATTTCCTTTATTTTACTAAAGTATCTGCATGCAGATTATACTTATGGAATTTCTTGGCTACCTGGTTTGGAGCTTGGTATACGATTGAGTGAAACATCAATCATTTTTGCATGTATAATCTCTAATCTTAGTGCACTACTTGCTCTATATTCGATATCATTTATGAATTTCGATCGTAATAGAAGTCAATATTGGTTCTTTTATCAGCTAACACTAGCAGCAACAATAATGGGTGTATTCTCCAACAATATTTTTTGGTTATTTGCAGGATTTGAAATCGCTTCATTATGTGCGTTCTTTCTGATTTCACACTACCATCGAAAATCTGGAGAAGAAGGAGAAAAAGCAGGTAATGCTGCAATAAAATATCTGCTTATCAGTATTATTGGTGATTTTTTTTTATTGATTGGTTTTGGATTCATTATGGTTGCATATAATACTTCGATAATAAGCGAACTTTTTGCCAAATGGATTTTTCCACCTGTAAAAATTATTGGAAAATCAAGTAGTTCAACTAGATTACTAATCAAAGTTTTCATAGTAATTGGGTCTTTGATAAAATCAGCTCAAATACCAATTTTGATTTGGCCATTAAGTGGTAAACAAAACGATCAAGATCTGTCAAAATCACCCTTATCTGTTTCTGCTTTCCTTCTAAGTGTTACAATTGGAAATTTTGGTCTGTATATATTAGGTCTTCTATATCCAATCTTCTCTAGAAGAGGTTTTGAATATGGAACAAATATTCGTATGTTTAGTCAAACACCATTTATCATAATAGGTTGGTTTTCAGTAATTTCTCTAATTGTTATCATAGGAATGATCTTTACATCAGATAATATCAATCGGGTAATTATTGGAGCTTCTCTTGCACAGATTAGTTTTTCATTAATTGGTTTTAGTAGTGGAAATAAGTTAGGATTTTCTTCAGCAATTATTCACCTTTTGGTTTCTACTTTTTCAAGTATCGCTCTCTATATCGTTTTTGGTATGATAATTGAATCATTAAGGATTAGATCGATTTCTCGAGTTGGTGGACTTAAGGGAGAGTATCCAACTTTATACTACATTGGATTTATAGCCATTTTAGCTCTATCAGGTATTTTTCCATCAAGTATTTACTTCAGCAAAGACATGATACTAAAATCATTACTAGTAAGTAGTATTCCGTCAAGTATAGCAATACTATCTCTCACAATAATTTGTTCAATATTACTAATAATAGCAATTACTAAGTCATTCATGAAGCTCTTCCATGGAGAGATAAATGATGAATATTCAATGAGACCCTTGAAAAAACAGTCACTAGTCTCCGGGAGTATATCTTTAATTTGGGCGATTTTTGCTGGGATTTTTATATTATTAATAGGATATCCAACTCCTTCATTTATATCTGGTTTATTGGATACACCTTACTTTCTTCCATATGACTCCCCAATTTTCAGTAGTTGGATTGTTTCCCCCTTAACACTTATCTTATGTGCGGGTGCTTTTATAGGTACATATTTTGTGTATAGAGATGGACAAGGCAAAATTATCGATAGATTCAGGAATTTTGGTATTACTAAATTTATTAAAAGAGCATTTGAAAATGGCCTGTATATTGACAATATATATGATTTTTTCATTTTCCAACCAATTGGCTTTCTAAGCAAGCTATTTGCATGGACTAGAATAAAAGCTCCTTATGCTAGCGTCATCTGGGCAATATTAGCTTTGGTTATAATGATCTCAGTTATGTCATTTATGGGAGGTAACTAAGATGGCAGAAATGTCTGTAACTATTCTCATGTTAATACCTATTCTTCTCCCATTTGTAGCAGCATTACTTATCTTCGGTTTCAAAAAATGGCTAAAAAGTTTTGCTAGCGAACTTGGTGCAGGAGTTTGGATTGCTACGGTTGCTTTGATAGCAGCATTGAATTACCGAGTTATGAATTCATCAACAAAAATCCTATATGGGGTCTATAATACCTCTGTCGGAAAAGAATATGGTCCCCCAATCGGTGTACAGTTTAGAGCTGATGGATTTTCTACCTGGTTCATGTTACTAATCAATATAATCATAATATTTGTCTTCATTTTTGAATCAGCAAAACAACGAGAAAAGCCAGAAGCACCAATATATGTGTGTATAATTCTATTTCTAGTTGCAGGTATTAATGGTGTATTATTCTCTTATGATTTTCTTACCATGATTTTATCTTGGGTTATCATTGGAGTTTCTTTGATTTCACTTATTTCATTCAAACGGCAAACTGAAGATCTAAAAGAAGGTGGTGTTAGATCTTTCATTTTAATTGGTTTAAGCATTTCCCTTTTGTTATTGGCAGTTGTATTATGTTATGGTGTATTCGGAACTTTGAATTTTGATACAATTAGGAATGATGATATTATTATGTCTACTTCTCGAATTCAAAATATACCTTTTGTAATTTATACTATTATTGCATTGGTTGTAATAGGATTTGGAATCTTTGCTAATGTTTTTCTGCTCAATCTATGGATGCCAAAAACCATACAGAAAGCATCAGGAACCACACAATTCTTCATGATGGGTATCGTCAGTAGTCTAGCACTAGTGTCAATGTTTAGAATTCTATTGTCATTCTTTAATCCAGAAAATTATGATATGGCAAACTATCCAATGTTACTTGCGATTTTTGGTCTTCTAACTGCTTTTGAAGGTGCGTTACTACTAATTTATCAAGTTACAAAGAAAGAATCTGAGAATATCAGCCTAACAAAAATTATCATCTTTTCTGCTTTTGTTAATATCGGTATTATTTTGACTTGTCTGTCTTTAGGAAGTATGTCAATAGCAAACTCACAAGAATCACTCCTCTCAATTAAGGAATGCATGGGTTATAGCATGTTACAGATGATTAATCTTGCTTTGTCAATGTTTCTCAGTTTTACAGCTAAAGATAGAATAGCTGAAAAAAGAAACATGAG
>JAUVZH010000173.1 GCA_030602675.1 Candidatus Heimdallarchaeota archaeon
GAAAATGACCATAATGGTTATCCAATTCCATTAGCAGAAGAAATTAAAAATGAAATCTTTGAAGAAGAAAAAATCACTTGCTCAATAGGTATTGGTCCTAATACTACCATTGCTAAAATAGCAACTGGTCGAAATAAACCAAATGGTATAACCTATGTACCTAAAGCATCGATTAAACGATTTCTTTATCCATTACCTGTAAAAGCTATAAGTGGTATAGGTCCAAAATCAGCTGAGAGTTTAAAGAGAAAACATGGAATAGAAAAGATAGGTCAAATTATTGAAATTGGATCAGAACATGAAATGATCCGTAAATTTGGCAGGTTAGGGTCCTTTTTCTATCGGGTTGTTTCTGGAAAGGGAAGAACAATAATTCAACCAAGTAGTTCATTTGGAGTAAAGTCCATTAGTAAGGGTAGAACATTTCATGGACAAATGTTTGATGGAGAACAAATACCTATTGAAATGATATTGCCAAAATTAATAGATAGTGTTCATGAACGACTATCAAAAAAATCTTTCCGATACAAAACAATTACATTAGACGTTCGTTTTCAAGATAATTTTCAAAATATCACTCGAAGTAGGTCTTTTCAAGCTGCTAATGATGATAAAGAACGAATACGAACTACAGTGTATGACCTATTAGCTGAAATAAATAGCGATTTCAATAAAGCTAAAATTAGAAAAGCAGCTGTAAGGGTCTCAAATTTGGTTAAGTATGATCCAAAACAAAAAACCATCACAGATTATTTCTCATAACTATTTTTCTTTCTCAAGTTTCTTAATACCATGACGAACTTTAACTGCAGTTCCTTTTTGAAAAGCAAGCATATATTCTGCTGATAGTTGAGCTCTACCAACTGCTAACAATTTATCTTCCTCAGAAACAACAATAACCTCATCTTCCGGACGAATATCTGGATCGACTTTTACAACATGCTTGGCAAAAACATTCCTTCCATCTGCTATAAACTCAGATACATCTGATTGAATCATAACACGTCTTTTTGGAGCCTTTGTATGTTTGATAATTCTCTTTGCACCTGCTAAGCCAATAGAATATAATCCATCTTTTGCTCTAATCGTTGCTAATCGTTTTCCTTTGAATAATACCTCTCTAACTTTTTTAGTTGCTCTCGAGAAGGTTACTAATATTTCATCAGGTGCTAGAATATCTGCAAATTCATTACCAAATTGATATTGTGCTACAACTTTTAATTGACGTAGAGTCCATAAATCTGGTTTCTTTGCATCTTTCTTCTCCATTACAGGTTCTCCAATTAATTCATTATTTGTCTGTAATTTTAGTGTTTGTGTTCAGATTTTATCAGTATTATTAAATTTGAATATCATAAACTATATGCTCTACTCCCGGGGAATATTTCTTAACTCTTTTCTCAGAAATTTGCTTCCTATCCTTACCAACCTTATCCAGAATTCTATCAATTTTAATTATTGGTTTTTCCTTTTTTACTAATGGAACTGCTTCATGATAATGGATAATGCCATTTTCTTTACATAAACGAATAGCTAATTCTAGTTGTTCATCATCACTATTTAGGTAACCAGAAAGAACACGGTTTGCTTCTCCTTCAAATTCCTTCAGTATCACTCGATTATCTCCTAAGACAGCCTTCATTACAGTTTCAACATTATTTAGGATGATATTTTCCGTCAAATATTTGTAAGCTAAAGGATTTATCTCTGCTGCAATTATTTTCTTAGGTGTTTTATGTACTGCTAAAGGTAATGATAAATTTCCTACACAGCTGTACATATCAATAATGAATTCATTTTCGTTAGAAATTTTCAGCAAACGTTCCCTCTCACCATGATTCCCAGGTGAAAAGGTTAGTTTTGCAGCATCAATCTTAAACTTACATCCTAACTCTTTATGGATTGTTTCCGTATTCACATCGCCAGCAAGAAACTCAAAGGATGGAGTTCTAACGATTCCTTTTGTTGGACCAACCTTTCCTAGAACTGTTCTAAGAGGTTTTTGCTCGAGAGCTAAAAGAGCTTCTCCAATGTCCTCTTTAAATTTCAACAACTGTTGAGGAATGGTCAGAATAAGAATGTCTCCGATTTTCCACCAATGCTGTGGAACGAAGGAAAGTAAATCTTCTGGGATTTTACTTTGAAGTTTTTGAAGAAGTTCATTCCTTTTGCTTTCTTTACCTCTATGCAACTTACTTCCTCAGCATATCTTCTAAATACTGTACTAAGTAGTCTATGCTCTCTTTTACACTCTCTGCCATTTCTACATCATAAGTTAAAGACTTCGGTTGGATGCCGATAAACAGTGCCTTTAGATCTTCTAAAAAGAATCGTAGATATTTCGTATACATTTTCATTGTCACTTTATGAGGGGTTACCATATATGCTGTATCGATATCCTTCTCTGTAAAAACTCTTAATGTTCCTGGTTCCTCATCCATGTTAGCAGCATCGATAATTATCAAGTAATCAGGTTCAAATTTCTTTATTACTCCAGTAAAAGATTCTGGTACAGGTCCAGCATTTATGATCTTAATGTTGTCAGGAAAAGTAACCTTTTCAAGTTGCTCAACAGCAGCAACTCCTGCGTAATCGTCAGCACGATCGTAATTGCCTATACCCATTATGCAAATTCTCTTTGTTACATCTATTTTCTTCAAGCGCTTTGAACTCTTAATCTTCATGCTCATGATTTCCACCTTTATTGAACTATAGCTTGCAGCGTTTCACAGAAACGTTGGTCCCGAAGGGATTTCGTCTATGTATTTTAGAACATTTTCAGGCCAATTCTTTGGATCAGTTCCTTTTTGTGCGATGAAGCCAGAAATGAATCGTTCAAAGCTTCCACCACCACAACCAGACCATAATTCTTTACCTGTTTGCGATTTAACAGTGAAACTCTTAGTATATTTAGTTCCTAAAATAGAAACATTCTGTGTTTCCAACCAATCACTAGATTCTCGCGAACCTCGGTAAGGCATATAGATTTCCATATCTAAAGTACCAATTTGATCAAAATTCTTCATCTCAATTTGCTGTGAATCTTCTTCTGTACTTCCTTCTTGTGAAGCCCACCAAGGAGTAACCCATGCTTCACGATACTCTAAATCAAGAATATCGCCTATGATTTTCCGAAAACCTAACCTCAAATCTTGTGCTACTCTCTTAATCTGATCAGGGAAACCAATATAGAGTGTCTCAATTCTATGTAATTCATCTACTCTTTCAAAACCATGTGCAGCACCACTTTCATATCTATAAGTTGGTCCAGACCAATCGTAAACGAAAATTGGGAAACTATCATCTGAGATAGTCTTACCTTGTATATAGGACCAGAATGGTGGACATTGAGCAAAACTAAGTCCTCCTATTGGTGGTCGTAATTTTTCCATTATTTTTTCTGGTTTAACATCAAGTGTTATCCTATAATAATCAGCAATTTCCTCCCAATAAGTCGGATCTGCAGTTTTTGGCGTACAAACAAAATATGGTTCAAATCCTCCTTGATAGATCCCTGAGAGATGACCGCTCTTCTTCCAAACGTCCCAAGGAACAACTTTAGGAAAGATCATGTTTTTGAACCCTAAAGGCTTATACAAATTATCTTCGATTATCTTCTTTAAGGCTTCAGTTAAGGCAGTGATACCTGGTCCAAAAATCCATTGATTTCTATAGTTTGTTCTTTGAATCCATCCTTCCTTAATCATTAAATCAGTTGGATTTTCTTTTATTACTGGTTTCTTCTGCTCACTACTCCATATCACGAGATGGTGTTCATCTTTCCCTCTAATAGCCTCCTCAACTATCTTATTTCTAACAAGCTTAACAATTCGATCAATAGCACCCTTCTCGATAAAATCAATGGGGATATCCTTAGCAATAGTTACTTTTGCTATATTTTCATTAAACTTAATTGAAGAAACAAATGGTAAAGTAAATTCTTTTTCAGGTTTATTTGGAATATCAACATCAATTTTGTAAGATTTAATATCCACACCACTTATACCAACTCTAAATTCCTTGCCAAATTTACCGCTGAAGAATTTCCTCATTCGTAATAAAGCATGATGGGGTGGTAAAGCTCTACCACTTGTTACATTTAATACAAATTCATCTTCATTCTTAGATACTGGAATGATCTCCCATTTTTTAACAACTGAAATTTCTTTAATGTCTTTCTCTTGAATTCCCTTTTCTAACATCTGCTTAAGTTCAGTAAGCCATCCTTTAATCTTTAGAGGGGCATCAGCAGGTAGTTTACCTCGTAGTTTAAAACTAAATTTTAGATTATACTTCATTCTTCTATCCTCAGCTTCCTAGAAAATTTTTACTAAAAATAAAGTTTTCTAGTATTTCTAACCTATTCAAGCAAATGCTGTAATTAATGGATAAATGAAGTATAATATAGCCATGGTAAAGAGTATAATTCGATAATAAGCTCTTCTTCTTCGTTTAATATCAAAGTATAAAGCATTTTGACGCATTTCTCCTACCTTATCAAAAGAGAAGGGAACGAACTTATCATCAGAACTTTTTTCAGGAAAGAATACATTTGTAGATCGTTCTTCATTGATCTTTACATATTCAATTACACCTTTTTCTCTTCTTTTTGGATCAAAGATTCCTTTTATTTTATCAGCAAAATCCTTGTAAATTGCCGGGAAGAAGTAAACACTTCCTATTTTCAAACCTTCCCTAGCGATATTTAGTTCCTCGAATTTTTTCTCTCTAATAGCAAACTTGATTTTCTTTGAATTTAATGAAACCATCCAGATTTCAATGAATATATGCTCAGACTTTTTCTTGCCCTCAAAAGGTTCAATAACCTCTGTATAAAACAAGCCATCCTCTTTAATTAGTACAAGCTCTTCATGGATAACCTCTTTATCCTTTCCATAGATCGTTAACTCGACTTCATTATCCATGCATTCTTCGATTACATAACCTGTAACCATAACTCCTTTACCTACTACAGAAGAATCACTAGGGCTAACCAACCTAATTGGTATATTTCTTTGCCCTCCCCAAACTCCTGTAATAGATGCTGCGAAAATAGCTCCACCACCGAGAATCATAAACATGAGAACTATCCATTCAGAGAAGTCTCGAAGCTCATCAGAAGTATTAGCATCAATGATTTTAGCAATACCAACAGCTAAACCTGCAGATACAATAAGGACACAAGCAAAGATCAATACAAGTCTGCCTATTGCCATAGGCGCTTTTGTTTTCTTTTCCTCTTTGTGAAGCTCAAGTTGGAGCATATCTACTTTGCCTTCTTCTGCATCATCGAAAACATCATCCTCTTCTTGGTTAGACATCACTATTCACCGTAACTAAATGGGGTTTTTCCTTGCTTTTAACCCTTTTTTAATTTTGGAAAACCACATGTAAAATATTAAAATCACATTATATTAACTATTAGAAATCTTCGAATAAATAAAAAAACTGATGAAAAGAAACTATTTTTCCATTTCCTTGTTGATAAGTCTATGAGCAATACGTGAAAGTTCGATAGTAGATTTGTAATCTTCAAGTCTAAGAAAAACAACTGCCAACTTATTCCATACTCTTGCATTCTGAGGTTCGAATGATAGCAATTTAAGATAACAACTTAAAGCACGAAGATAATTCCCTTCGTTATAATGATTGTCTGCTAATTCTTTGATCAGTGATTTACAATTGCTATTGGATTGGATTTTCGTTTCGAGTTCAACAATCTGGGAATTATAGCTATATTCGCGACAAATTTCTTTATTTTCATCCTTTATATTTAGCAATAATATTTACACCTCGTATTAACATTCAAACTTTAATTTCACAGTGTATGTGCGATAAGACCTTCTGGAAATTCGATGCACCATTGCTTCTTAGAAATGATAATAATTCAGCCAATCTTAGCCAACCTACACCTTCTCTTTGTTCATTCAGGCCATCGTTATCTATTATTCTTCTACCAATAAATTCAGATAATTGTTTAAAAGGACCCTCCTCCTTTTCATAGCAAGCAGAAACGACTACTTTCTTATTAGCACATGCAATAGCATTATCCAAAAGCTTCTGATGGTTTGGAGTTACATGATGTAGAACATCGGATAGAATTACTATATCAGCTTCAAATTCAGACAAATCGTTTAATATATCTCTTTTATAAAAAGCTCCTTTTCCTTT
>JAUVZH010000260.1 GCA_030602675.1 Candidatus Heimdallarchaeota archaeon
ACAATCATTGCATCTAAGAACTGTTGATGCTACTAATCCTAATAATTCCTTAACTTTAATTGATAATGCTCCTTTTTCATATGCTCTAGAATCTAGAGCAAAAAATCTCTTTATTTGTTTATTATCACTAGCTAAAATCCTTTCATTCATTTTTTCTCGATATTTTTTAAAGTCATCAAGTTTATTCATTTGAAGCCACCTTTATGTTAAACTATTTTGATTTCTCATTAAACTCTTTTTGTCTTACTTTTAAACTGCTAATCATCAAAGAACAATTAGGAAAGCTTTTTTTCATAGTAAGAAAAATATATCTAAGTTAACGTTAAGTTATTTCAGAAGGATGTAAATTCAATGGCTCGAACTGCTCTTAAATGGACTTTCGGAATATTACTAACAATTGCTGGTTTTTTCATTGCTGGAATTCCAATTATTGGTTATGTATTTGATGTTTCATGGGATAACAGCTTTGGAGGTATGATTAGTGGAATTGTTATGGGATCTATACTTTTTATTCCTGGAATTATTTTGTTAATCTTAGCATTTATAGACGTTGGAAACAATGTCTTTGACCTAAAAGTCTCAAAAATATTAGAGAAACATGATCGAATTACTCCTGCTGTTCTTGCAGAAAAAGCTCATAGTAACGAAGAAAAAACCGAAAAATCAGTTTCAAGGATTATTGAAAAGGGTTTAATCATAGTTTATTTTGATAAAGCAACTGGTGATTTTGTTACACAAGAAGGTCGTTCTATTGCAGAAAGAGTTATTGGTATAATTGACTCAAAACGCAGAATTACTTTGGAAGAGTTAAGTCTTGAAACAGGTATGACAGCTGAAGAAGTAAAACGAATTGTTGTAGGTATGGAAAAAAGAGGATTATTTGCTGGAACCTATGATTGGAAGAGTGGAAAAATTCTCTCTCGAGAAGGAAGCGATCAACTTGCTCGAGCTCCAACAAATTGTCCTCATTGTGGTGCTCACCTTACTGAACCACCCTTGCCTGGTGAAGAAATCAAGTGTGATTATTGTGGTAGAATAATAACTGGTTAGATTTAGCTGTGTTCTTACACAACAATCTAATCTTTTTCTTTCATTTCTTTTCTTGTATCTCGAGTCATAAGGTAAGCATCAGATGCATCATCGTAATAACTTTCTAATTTAACAATAATATCAAAATTATGTTTTTCGTAGAATTTAATTGCAGGTATATTAGTTGTTCTTACTTCAAGTCTAATCTTTGTAATTGGTAATTTTTCAGCAATGTCTGTTATCATTGAAAGAAGAATAGAGCCAATACCGTTTTGTTGATAATCTGGATGAACTGCTAGAATCATAATGTGTGAGGTTCTAATTGAATAGATACCAAAAGCAATGTAACCAACCACTTTCTTTTCTTTAACGAATTCCGCTACATAAAAATGCTCAATATCAAATAATGCATTAACAATTTCAAATGCATCCTCATTTTGAAAGCATTTTACACTTATTTCTTTGATAAGTGGTATATCTTTACTTTTATCAATTTTACGAGTAATTATATCTTGTTTGTTTATTTGCACGTTACAAACCACTATCACACAAATAGGCAATTAAAGTTTTAAGTTTTTTAGCAAACATCTTTTATAGTAGCATAGAATATACTGTTTCTAAAGGTTCAAAATGATAAGAAATCTTGAAAATATTGTAATAAAAAGCATAACGCTTATTTACTAGTGAAAATCTTTCAAAATAGGCAAAGAAAATAATCTCTTAATTTACTGATGAAAAGTAAATTCTGTAATGTAAAAGAATCGGAGCCCAATTTCATGTCAGAAAATATAGCTAAGATATTTAAAAACCTAAATTCCAAAGATGCTACTAAACGTGTAAAAGCTGCCAAAGTTTTAGGAGACCTTGGTGATAGAAAAGCAACTCCTGAATTAATGACAGCTTTGAAAGAAAATCCTGATGTGGAAACTAGAATTGCTACTGCTCAAGCATTAGGGAAAATTGGCGATCGAGAAGCAACAGAAATATTAATAGAAACTTTTAGACATGATCCTAATAAGAAAGTTAAGGCTGTAATGTTAACTGCACTCGGGGAACTTGGGGATGATCTGGCTTATAATACCTTAATAGATGCAATGCTGAATGAGAAGCTTGTTCAAATCAGAGAAGCAGCTACAGCTGCAATTGGTAAATTAAATAATAAAGCAGCTGCAGAAGATTTACAAAAAATAGTGCAAACTGAAAAGAATGTTAAGATTATTGTTGCTGCGATAAAATCTCTTTATTTGTTGGGCGAAAGAAAAGCTGCCCCTCTATTTACAGAATTATTAACTTCTTCTGATAATGCTTTGATCAGGTCAGAAGTTGCTGCAGGCCTTGGACGTATCGGTGGTAGAGCTGCAATACAACCACTTGTTACAGTTTTAAAGAAAGAAGCTAATGATTCAGTAAGAGAATCAATAGTCATTTCTTTGGGTAGAATCGCAAATACTACTTCTGTGGATCCTCTTGTTAACTCGCTCAAGAATGATAAAAGCCCCATAGTTAGAAAGGGCGCTGCATGGGCATTAAGAAGAATAAGAGATAGTAGAATTTCATCAGCTTTGATGTCTCAATTAGACAAAGAAGATTTTGAAGCTGTAAAACAAGAAATCATAGCTTCATTAGGAAAACATAAAGAGAAGAGAGCAGTAAATGCCATAATTGACACTTTGAAGAAATCTAAAGATGAACAAGTAAGACGTGCTGCTGTTATTGCTCTTGGTGATATCAATGATAAAAAAGCAGTAGAACCCTTGCTCTGGCAATTAGGGACTGATAAAAGTCCTGAAGTGAGAAGGTATTCTGCTTGGTCCTTAAGTAAATTGAAGAGTATCAATTCAAAGGAACATCTACAAGAATTGTTAACCAAAGAAAAAAATAATGATGTAAAAGCTATGATACAAACAGCAATAGCTACAATTGATGATGCAATAAAACAATCTGAAGCAGAAGCTCAAAAAGCAGAAGCAAGAGCTCGTAGAGAAGATTATTATTACTTTTAAAAAATTCAATTGAAAATTTGGGGAGAATACCCCTTTTTTCAAGCAAGTTTCTCTTGCTGATAATCTCCTATTAGTTCACCAAAGGATAAACCTTCAACTGAAGCATGAGCAAAAGAAACTTTGTAATTCTTACTGCGAGATACCTGTTCCAATTGTGATGGTGCCTTAAGAAAGAGAAATCCTTTTCTTTTGTTCTTAAATTTCACTCCAAGATAAGCTTCAAAACCCAACCGAGTTGCAAACTCAACTAAACCATTAATTTGATCCTCTGAAATATAGAGAACACTTTTTCGAACAGTTTTAATCTCTAAAACGAAGAATTTCTGACGAGTTGCTGACCCGGCGATTAAATCAGGTCTCGGTAGAACAGTCCCACCACCTGATGAAGGTGCACGTAAAACAGCAAAACCAGCATTCCAAAATTTATGAACAAGGTCTCTTTCAGCGCGAATACCACTAGAAGACATGATACTAACCTAAAGAACTAACCATTTTATGAAATAAAAAGTTAAGGCATCTCCTCAAAATTAGCACAAAAAGGTAACAATAAATCTTATCAATGAGAAGTGACGATACTAAAACTTGTGGAAAAAAAGTTTTCATAAAAGAGAAAATTGGCTGGAATGCGACGGTCCCAAAAAGAAAACCATTAATCCTTGCGAATTAATGGGGAGCGCGTATGGAAGGGACCAATCGCAATCCAGTGCAGGTGAACAGGTCTCTCAACGAGACCATTCGAACAAGGTCTCTCTTGAAAGAAGCGTAACGTTTTAATTTTTGGCTAATTTCATGATTATATTTACTGCTGCTATGACATCTTCTGCAGGAATTCCTTCTCCTCTCTTGTAGATCAACAATGTACCTTTGTTTGTTATTTGGGCACTAATTTGACCTCCAGTTGGGAGATCGATATGTCCCCTAAAGAAGCGGATTATTCCTTGCCTTCTATAGATTGTCCATTCAGCAGAATCAAGAATTTCGCCGTTTAGTTGAATTTGACTTAAAGCTGGATTATCTAATTCTGATATTTGAACTGTTTTTACCATGGCTGCATCTCTACAGAGTGAAACCATTGAATTCTCGTTCAAACTTACACTATCAAATTCAACACCCAAAATATTCATGAGAGGACCTAAACCTTTCTTTGCTACCCATGAAGTTCCTCTGCATTCGAGGTACTTTTCTTTAACATGAATAATATATTCACATTGACCTTGGGAATACACAGCTTGTGTTTTTAACTTATCATCTTTCATTCTTTGAACGGTAATTTCTTGACCCATAGTATAATGCACACTGATCATTCTACCATTTGAATCCACATCTGAAAATCCTTCATAATATTTGCGTTTTTTAAATTCCACTGGATATTGCTTGAGTTTATTGACAATCGTAGACGCGGCACCTAATGATCCTTCATTTATGTGGTACAATCTTAAGGGTAGAACCATACCTCTAGGTATAATTAATCCATTTGTTTGGAGAGCCATTTTTTCACCTTACTCATTATTTGAGTTAGAAACCGTTAACCTGCTTAACTTACATCAGTTTCTATTGGATGTGGATCATTTAGAGACATATGTGGCTCATCTGAGAGCAAGCATGATCTGAGATGGTTCCTCCAACTGATAGCCGAGGGCAACGTATCCCTTCTTCCGGCGTTCAAACATCCGTCTTGCTATGGAAATCTTTGCGTCAACGTAGTCGTAGATCACAACTTCGGTCTTTGTGTGATAAGCCCGGTGAAGTCTTCCCGCATACTGTTGAAGTGTCCCTCGCCATGAGATAGGCATCGTCAGAAAGAGTGTGTCTAACCTGCAATTGTCAAAACCCTCACC
>JAUVZH010000183.1 GCA_030602675.1 Candidatus Heimdallarchaeota archaeon
GTTGTCTTATATTAAAGACATTCTCTTAGCTGATAATCCTGAAATTACTGTAGATATAGTTTCAGAAAGGTTAGATATCCCAACTGAGACTGCTAAACTTCTTTTAAATGATTGCAAAACTCATTGAAAAGAACAATGAAGATTAGAATTATTTTACATCCTTAAGAATTGAATCAACTTCATCTGTTTTATCCTCTAACACCCATTCATCTGGGATGAAAATTGCTGCAGATGAAGTAATACGTACTGCTTCCTTTACATCGATATCTAGTTTTTGAAGATCAATTTCACCAGTCATTTCAGAAGGTCTAAATATCCCACACTCAGGACAGTACCATCCTGATTTTACATCTTCAGGTCTTGGTTTTTCATCATCAGTTAATTTCGCAACAACAAAGTTCATTGGGCGTTCACATTCAGGACAAGGAGGGTATTCAACCATTTTCATCATTACCTAATTCTTTTTCTTTCCTTTTAAAATTCTCTTTATGAACATAACTTAATCTAAAACAGTCCTACACATTCCAATATAACCCTTTGCTTCAGCAACTGATTTTTGAAGTAACTTAAGAAGATTGTTTTCTTTTGCTTTTTCTGCTTCTTTTAATCCTTTTTGAAATGCATCATTTGCTAGATTAAAGAAATCTAATGCTTCAGTGTATTTTTCATTATCTAGATTAAAAATCCCTTGTGATTGATAAAAATGACCGTGGTAGTATTGCATCTGGGCACTCCATCTTACAGCTATAAGCTCATCAACATCTCTTTTTGGATACATCTCAACAGCTTTTTTCATGGTATTAAAAGCAAGCTCGAATTTTCTTGTTGCACTCTTTGCATCATTTTTATTTTTCAGTAATTCATTTGCGTTTGATTCATACATACTAGCCATTAACATATGTGAATAGGCCATTAGTAGTGTTGAATCCTTTGGCTCTGATGATAATTTACTTGCACGGGCATAAAGCTTGGAAGCTAATTTGCATTTCTCACCACTCTCAATAAATTTCCCTTCATTAGACAAACGATAAGCTATTGTCCAGATTTTTGCTGCTTTTTCTTTTACTAAAAAGTTCAACGTTGTTTTTATAGTACTATTTTGTTCACTTACCCAGATACCATAAGACGGATTATAGTATGATGCAGTAACAAATAATCTATAGGCGTCTAAATGCTTTCTCTTTGCTAACCGAATATCCTTTTCAGTTACTGCTTTTTGGCCTTCCAACCTACTAACAAGTCCTTGTACAAAATTGGTTCTTGCTTTAGCATTATAGATTGGAAGTGGTTTCTTGGTCTTTTCCACTATTTCTACTTCGAGAGTGTATGAATTAATCGCTTCAATTAAATTAGCAATTTGATCAGCAAGTTTTGTTCCTTTCTTAAGTGCTTGACATTCAAATAATCTGCCTTTTGCGAACAGATCGAGTCTCTCAGCCTCTTGTTGAAACGCTATTGTAAAACCAGTGCTCATTCTTTGAAATCTAGTGATCATTTTGTTCCCTTCACCGTACTCATTTGCAGCATTATTATAATCGCCTGCACGATATTTTTTTTCTGCGCCAATTATAGCAAAAATCCCTTGGTATAAGTACAAGTAAATTTTAGCTACCGATTCACCAGCTTCGTCCTTTGCTTTAAATGTCTTAATGGTAGAATCAATTCTTGTCATAGCATCTTGTAAATTAGTCCTAAATTCATCGAATGAAAATATAGAATAATTCACATCCATAGCATTAGAAATCAAACTATTAATCACCTTGAGCAATATAAAATATGTAATATTGTAACTTAAGAAACCTTTGTTTATGATATGATATTTTCTTACTCAAAAATAAAGAAAAGAAATTTGAAAATTAGTGAAAATTTATACAGACTAATTTTCAAAGCAACAACTATTACTATTGATTTGGTTGAGTTGTGACCACTCTACTATTTCCAGTTAAGTATACCGTATGTTCTGATTGTGAAATTATTGAATCTTTTATATCACTAAGAACCGGATATCGTTTTATTTGAGCTTTATCGGCTAAGTATTTCAAAGCAACTTTTGTTGATGGTATTGGTAACTCTTTAGCAATCCATCGTGTCGTGAAAGGGAAATACCTATAATTTGCAAGTATAACCTTCCTTGCTCTTTTAGCAGATTCAAGACGTAGTGGAATATGGAGAGGATTTAACTGGAAAATATAACATTTAATATCTCCTCTAATCAATCTACCAGTTCCAGACGTAGCAAAAGTTTCAATTGCAAAGGCTTGACCTTCTTCTAATTTTATTGCTTTAGTTCCTTTAACGTTTGGAATGGTTAATGGTCCATGAAGAAGATTTTGATCTAATTGGTGACCACTTAGCTCTCTTATTGGTCTATAACCATATGAACGAATAATATCTTCAATTTCTGTGCCAATTCTATCTGTGGTCATACCAGGACGAATTAAATCAATGGCAGCTTTTGTAGCTTCTTCCGAAGCTTTAATGATATCTTTATGATCCTTACCAAAAGAAACAGTAAAAGCTGTATCTGCAACATAACCATCTACATGAACACCACAATCAACCTTCACAATATCTCCTTTTTGAATTACTAATTCATCTTCTGGTTGGGCTGAATAATGTGCTGCTACATTATTGATAGATATGTTCAGTGGAAACGCCCAAAGCCCACCTAATTCTTTTATCTTTGATTCACCTGCTTCACATACTTCTAGAACTGAAGCACCAACCTTGACTTTTCTTCTTAAGAGTTCCTTAACTTTTATAGCAATTTCTCCAGCCTTTAGATAGAAATCAAGTGGACCTTCAACTTTAGCTGCTTTTGCAGTGGCTTTCTTCTTTACAACTTTCTTAGGTATGGTTTTCTTCACGGTAGTAGTTTTCTTAGTAGTTTTTGCTGGTGCTTTCTTAGTAGTTGCTGGTTTCTTTGTTAGTGCTTTCTTTGTTGTAGTTTTTTTAGTGGTTGTTCGCTTCTTTGTTGTTGTAGCAGTTTTCTTAGTAGAAGATTTCTTTGCAGCTGGTTTCTTTTTTGCAGTAGATGTTGCTTTTTTGGCAGGACTAGCCTTCTTCTTTGTGCTAGTTTTTGTTGGTTTTTTTTGTTTTGACATTACTAATGCTCCTATCACTAAATAGAATAAAAATCATCTTTTATTAATTCTTCCCGAATCTTCTTGTTACGAAATAAAAAGTTTCTTTGATTTTTGAAAAACAAAAATCTCACAATGAATAGGTAAAAAATAAAAAAAAAGAAAAAGTGTAAGGAACAGAGTTCCTAACTTTATTTCTTGAATTTCTTGTATATTATGAAACTTGCACCAGCAAGTCCGAAGATACCTAATATGATGCCAAATCCAGGTGTTTTAGCGGTTGTATATTCTCCAAGAATGAACCAGTAATAATCTGATGTTATCTTGTTATTAGCTCCGTCAAATACTTGTACGAAGTATGTGTAGTTATTCGTTGCGTTGCTATCATATGCACCAGTTAATGTGATGTTTCCATCGTAAGTTGTTCCTCCAGATGAGAATTGTATCATTTGGACTTGTTTAGCAATGTCATCATCTTTATAGTAGTACAATAGAACTGAAAGGTCATCTACTTGAGTATAGTCATCCTTAACACCAACTGTTACTGTAACAAAATCAGTGTCATTATCTACACCAGTTGGATATCTTTCACTTAGATCGACTATACCAATAATTTGTGGTGCTAAAATGTCTTGGATAGAAAGGTTTTGATATTGAATGAATGGTGCTTCATATTTTGGAGCGAATGTAACATTTATTGTTTGATCTCCTAGAGGCATCTCATATTCATTGAATTGGTATAGTAGGCTCCAGTCTCCTGAGATCAAGTTAACGTCAGCTTGATACCATGTTCCTTCTAATTCGAGGTTGATAAGTAATTCAGATGCTAGGTAATCGTCAAATGCAGTACCAGCAACTAAGAGTGATTCGGTAACTGGATTAGTGATTGTATCCCAGGTAAATACTGCGGTCTCGTCGTTGTCTCCTGATAGAACGTAGCATTCAACATCAATCAACATGTCTAAACCATCATCAGCATCAGCTGATCCAACACAGAATGACCATCCTGTTAAGGTGGTGAAGTCAAATACTATATCATCAGTTTCGCCAGTGTCTAATAATCTACCGAATTCTATTATATGCATGTCATTGCCTGATACGTTATATGTATGAGCAAAAGCAACATCTGTTTGACTACCAGTTGGAGGAGATTGATCCCACCAGCCATCGTATACGGTAGCATTTGCAACAGCTGCATGATTAGCTATCGCCACTGAAAAGTTATCCGTTTCCGGTTGTAACCAACCTTTTAACTCAGCAGCAAGATCTATGTTTCGGATGAATGGAGTATCACCACTATCAGCGACACCTTTTTTATCCATTTCATAAGCATAAGTAGCATCACCTCTTATGGAGTCTGCCCAGACCCAATAGTCTGAATCGGTTCCATCAGAGAAACCAACTGTTAGCATGTCATCCGCACCATCTAGTTGTTCCCAGACAGCATGAGTGACGTTATCATCCATATTACCAGTTTTATTCCAGTAACTGAGGGTATTATCATCATCTGTTGAATCAACCCATTGAACTGCAACATAAACATGAGTTCCTGTGAAGCACAGATATGTGTCAACACCGTTGAAATTGTAATGTGGAGTACCAGCCCAGTCAGCAAGATCACCATCTAATACTTTTGCTGCACCAGTTGTATTGTCATACATCCAAATACCTTTGGTACCCCATTCGGTTGCATCAGCTTTTGGATCTAATAACTCGGTGTCAGAAATAGTAGTTGAGTGACCTGATGTTGGTCCATAAGTTATAGCAACAGCAAATACACTAGAAAACATAGCTAGTAACATTACTGCAGCTAAAATTTTACTCTTCTTCATAATTCGAACATCTTCCTATTTTTTTATTTTAGGCTAAATCTTTGCTCCTAGCCGTAGCTTGGAACATAAGAGTTGTAATTTTATTTTGAATAAGAGAATATATACTTTTTGGAAGCATTAAAGAGTTGTTTATACTTTAAATGATTTGTTTATTATTTTAGTAAATAGTTTAATTAATGCACAGTTTTACCAAGCAAATGAACTGTTCAGCAAAAACTGAAATATTCATGAAAAATTAACTTTAATTATGAAAAATAATTGTTCAGAAATTCCTAAACAATTCGTCCAAACTCTTTTTCGAGTGTCTTTTCTGATATTTTTATAATGGTTGGTCGACCATGAGGACAAGTAAATGGATTTTTGCAATTTTTTAACTCAAATAGGATAGAAATTATTTTAGAAACGTCAACCGCATCTCCTCCACGAACAACTGAATGACAAGCCATTGTCTTTAGAATGAGATCTATTCTTTCATTTATATCACCAATTTTGACAACATCGTTTCTAATTTCATCAATGAAGTCTTTAATGTCATTTTCAGTTTTAACTAGATCCATAGAGACTGGTAAGCTACGAACGATGTAGGTGTTCCCACCAAATAATTCGAGATTAATTCCAATCTTTTTAAATTGATGTAAGTAGTCCTTTAAGAAAGTTATTTGCTCACTTGTTAGTTGAAAGGTTATTGGTTGGAGTAATTCTTGAATTTCTAGTTTAGAATTTTGGAATTTTTCTGTTAATTGTTCGTACCTAACACGTTCATGTGCAGCATGAATATCAACAACTGCAATGCCTTCATTAGTTTCACATAAAGCATAAAGATTCAATGCTTGACCCAAGGGTTTTATCCAGAATGAATCTGAAAACACAACAACTCTAGATTCTGCATGTAATGATTGTTTGTGCTTTACTTTTATTGAATCGTCTTCAGCTTCAAATATAAGTTGTGCATCTACTAATGTTTGTGATGTGCTAGTATCGATTTGCTTAGTAGTTTTAGTTACTATTTCTTTAACAGGTTCCATTGCAAGAGATACTTGTTTTGATGTTTCTTTCAATAGTATCTTCTCATCTCGCCATAGTTCAGTTGAACTTAATACTTCTGAGATTGCATTTTT
>JAUVZH010000129.1 GCA_030602675.1 Candidatus Heimdallarchaeota archaeon
AATAAGAAAGAAGAAAAAAATAAAATAACACTCCCACTAGTCACATCTTATATTTTTGTGAATCCTTTACAAATTAGCCAAAATGACAAATATACAATAGAGGTTATAGATAGCATTCTATTCTTGAAACGAAAAAGTTGGAGCAATAAAAAGAGAATTCACTATATAACACCTGGAGTTGTTGATTCAAAGCAATTACAAAGAACATTTCAAACTGAAACTCTTGTTAAGGTAACTGAACCTACACAATTCAAACAAGATTTCACTGAGGATATTGACACTCGAGATTTCATTCAATCAAAGCTCCTCTTTATGTTATTACTACGTATTAACTCAGGACACCCAACAAAGAAGGAGCTTTTACAAAAGTTAAAAACAAGCATGATTTGTTCTTTCATCAGTAAAGACTTATCTAACACAGAAAAAGAAAAGGTAGAAAAAATTGTAGAAGAAGAATTCATGGTAATATTCTCAGAACTAATGAAAAAAGAAGGAGCTGAAGCATTTGTGCTTATCTCACGGACTGGCAAACACACAGGAAGATATTACCTTACTTCCTTTGGTAGGAGATTTCTATTAGCTGCTACTTATTTTGAGGAGATTATGAGTAATCCACTAAGCATTCTTGAAATAATAAAGGGAAAGATGACTGACAAGTTACTCAATTGGGAAGGTGTTGCAGAGATTTTTCATTTTTTTACTAACGGTCGAATTGCTTATGATGATCTTCAAGTTTTAATTCAACGTTTAGAAACAAAAGAAAAACAAGAAGATGATGATTTAAAATCTATTTTTTCAAAAAAGAACACCTATTCACTTTTTAAAATTCACAATCTATTAACTTGCTTCCAAGAATCAATGTCTGAATCAGCAAAAAAAAGATTATCACTCATTGGCAAGTTTGCATTTTCCAATTACGAAGGCATAGAGCTTGGGTCTAGTCTGAAGGATAAAATGACTATTCTACAAGCTGTTAAAGAGGAATTATTGGTTGCAAATGAACCTCTAACAAAGAACCAAATAATGGTGAATTTATCATTACGAAAAGATGAAGTTACAGAAGCTCTCACAAAGATTGAGCTTCAAAATGAAGCACTTCAAACAATACTTGGAAAACCACCAAAAGGTAAAAGCATAAAATATTACACATTCAAGGAATTTCCTGCACATTATTTCAAAAAATGCGGTGATTGTTACTTCTATGGAAAAAATAAATGTAATTTTTGGACAGAAATAATGGAAAAAGCAGAGCGAAAAGTACCGGAAAAATTCTTGCCATATGCACAAACAAAAACACTTCAAAGAAGAACAATCGCTTGTGAAGTGTTTCAAGAAGCAGAAACGATGGAAATAACCATGTCTCTTTCTGAATTTTACGATTCTACACCTACAGAATTTGTTAGTTTCACGAATGAAGGAGAAGGAGAATTTGCTCATTATTGTCAGTTTTGTTTGAAGGAAGGACACAAAGTTCACATCAAATCATTTGGATCAACAGAATTCCCACAACAAGGTTCTATCCCCAACAAATGCCCAAAATGTGGTTCATCATTCAAATTAGAACAAGAACGATTAGAAGTAACACATGAGGATAGCCTATGAAAACAGCAAAACCACTAAACCAAAAATTAAGATGTGTTAGAGATTCAAGACATCTTTTTGCGGATAAAGCATATCAAGTAACTGGATTAGCAATTAAAGAGTTCCAGCAAGAAAGAAGCAACTTAGGAGTCCCGATATATCCCGGTTATGAAATTAAACTCGTGGGAGATATTCTTTTTATAGGGCAATTGATGCTAAAAATAAGAGACATAGAATTCATTTACGATTATGTTGGATTACAAAACGAAATAAAGCGTGCTTTGTTAGAAAGTGGTTGTCAGTACAAACGAATAACTTCACAACGCGGATGGTTTAATCTAAATCGAATACCTATCAAAAAAGCTATTTGTGTAGATGGAATAAGAGTTAGTAACGGTTTTAACAACCTCTACTTTAAATCCATAATAAAAAGCGACTTAAGCTTAGTGTATTCGCTTTATGGAATGGTGTCCCAAAGGAGTTCCATCCAACCATTTATTGATAAAATAGGCGATGCTTATCTTTTTGGTTGTCATTGCAATGAAAGTACTCTTTGTAATACTTCAGAAGGATTAGCAGCGAAAATCGTTTGGCAACTAACTGATGAACTAATAGGTCCTTTTGGCTTTCGAATTAGACACAGGGTTAATGATAGATTCTATAATTGGAGAACAATGGTTGGCAATTACCGGACAATTGCTCGAACAAAAGCTGATGCGTTATTTAATACAACATTTCAAATTTACGAGGAAGAGATGTGGATAGTACTAGAAGAGTTAGGATTGAATTATCTGGGTGTTGGAGGATTCACACATTTTAGTAAGAATTCTAATCTTACTTGGATGGGATTACCACTTGATTTATGTGATTCTTTAAAGAAAGCAGGACACACTCAAGCAGTGAAAGCAGTATTGGATGAAGAATTTACTGACAAACACGTAGAATCAATCGTTGGTTTCAAAGGTGAAAGATTATATTATGTTACACCTGTTGGTCGAGAAATCCTCGCAAGAATTAGAGATGAAATTTTCAATCATTCGTGTGTTTTCAAAGGAGTAAATTATAATTCTTTAAATGAAGCGTTAAGAATTAATGTTTTGGAGTTTGATTCTTTACTAGAAAGCATTTGTGAACGGTTACACGAAGAACAGCTTTTTCTTATTGATAAAGAAACAAACGTGTCATTTGCAGTAAAGCTTTGGAGATTAATTCTTGAGTGGGAATGGCTTCCAGAAAGTCAGAAGGGTCTTTTGCAAACAAAGATTTCTTCTATTTGTCAAGATGAGGTCAAGAGAAGTGGTTTTCAACCAATAGTTTGGACGAGATCAAATTTCATTGAGCAACAAGTGATGGAAAGCATTACAACATTTGAGGAATTATCATATTTGTTTAGAAATAGGGAAAGGAATTACTTACACAGAAACGGGCACAAAAAATGCGTCCTATCACCAAGAGTGTTAAAACATAGCTATGAACTAAAGGAGTTGCCGATAAAATGGATAGATTTCGAGTAATATGGTATTTGCTAGAGGATTATAATAAACATGGATCAATATATCCAAGAAGTGCTAAAGAAATAGCAGAAAAAACAAGAATATCAATAACTGAGACATATTTAACATTACAAGAATTGAAAGAAGAAGGATTAATCTGGAGAGTTGGGAGAAGAAATCTATACAGGTTTGGTTTGAAGGAAGAAAAACTACCACTACTTGATAAATTGTTTCAATGTGTACTAAGGAACAAACAATTACCTACAGAATTAGAAATAAGGACTGAGCAGCTGGAGAAGGTAGCATATAATAAGCAATTACATTCAGAAAAAGAACAAAAACAAAAAGAGCTTATCTCTGAAATAACTAATTCACTCAGTAAACTTGAGATTATAGAAGAAAAAGTCTGTATTAATAAAATAGAAATAATTGTCAATGAAATTATTGACAACATCAACTTATTAAATGACCCAGATGGGAATTTCACAAATTTTATTCAAGAAAAATTGACTGAGAGAAAGGAATATGTTTTTGGTCTGAAAGTAAAGGAGGAAAATTGCAGGTGACTGTTTTAGTATCTTCAGTTATTAAATTGCCACCTTCATCTTGTGAAAGCTCAGATAAATACATAGACAGTCAGGGAGTAGGACTTACAAAAGTTGGTAAAAGTTTGCGGGAAATATTCCCTCATAAATTATATACCTACCAACTTAAAGCCATGCAAACTCTGATGAAAGGAAAAGATTGCTTTATTACTGTTGGAACAGGTTCCGGCAAAACAGAAGCATTTCTCTTCCCAATGTTCGAGAAAATACTGAATGGAGAAATAAGGAATGCGATTATTATTTATCCGACAAAACAACTAGCAGAAGATCAAGAGAAAAGGATAGCTAGCTATTGTAACCAAATACAAGAGAAAGCAGGTGAAAAGATAACTTATAGTCGATACAATGGAGATTTAACACAGAAGGAATTGGAGTATGTTGAACAAGAAAAGCCAAATATAATCCTGGCAACACTCGATAAGTTATTCTATAGGTGCTTCAAAGAAGGAAATGAGGAATTCTTAGATTGGTTATTGAACACTGGGATGTTAGTAGTAGATGAAGTACATGCTGGGTCGGGAAGCTATCTAGCACATATAAGAGAAATGATCAAAACACTTCGGAAAGTTAACCAAAAAATGATTGTCGTGCTTGCATCTGCAACCTTAAGAGAAGTAGAGGTATTAAGAGATAAATTCTTACCAACTGCATCAATTTTTCAAGGAAAAACAAGACGGGGAAAAGTAATTTTTATGGTTCTAGAACCAGAAGGACTAGAAGAGTATCTATTCGAGAAGCTTGATCCTTATCTCCAAATATCAAAAAGTGTAGCGTTAGTCTTTGTCGATAGTATTCAAAAAGTAGAAGAGATAGTAGCGAAAAGCAATAGAAAATTGATGAAGAAAACAGGTGCAGAAATGGAATTAGTTTTGGCACATTCTCCATTTATATGCATAAATAGTCAATTAACAAGGAAAGAAAAGTCAATAATAATAGAAAAAATACACAAAGGACAAATAAGAATTGTGTTTGCAACATCATTACTGGAACTGGGAATAGATATACCAAACATTAGTCACATAGTAAACATTGGATGGCCAATAACAGGGGTGAATGGACTACTACAAAGAATGGGACGACTAAGATTCCCAAGCATTGATCAGAAAAAGAATTTTACAATCTTTCTGGACAAAGAAAAAACGATTGATAATTATTACATTAAGAACAAAAAGAAACTAGAAGAAATTTTGTTGGAAAACAAAGCTGAAAGGATACTATTTGATTCGAAAGCGTTGCAAAGAGCAAAAGCGTTTGTGCTGCTGAGGGTAACACTGGGAGTAACAAAAAGAAAAGAAATAATTGAATTGAACGAAGATGAGGAAACGAGAAAAGTAATAGAAGAAGCAATAACGATACTGATCGCACAAGGATTATTACAAGTAAGAAAACAGCAGAAACCATACCTCGAGAGAACTATCACAATAGCAGATAAACGTAAGGTACAAGAGTTCATTAGAAAACATAGAATTCGATCGATAGACAGACAGTGGGATATTGTATTAAAAGAAGGAGATAAGGAAAGAAAAATCGGAACAATAGAAGAATGGAGGATAATAAGAAGTGCATTACCTGGAAACTTGCTATTACACGGAAGTAAAGGAGAGACGTATAGAGTCACAGCATTAGAAGAGGAAAAAGTAGTAGTAGAACAGTTAAAGTATTATCAATCAAACATTTTGCAAAACAAACTGAAACCACCATTGTTTATCATAGAAGGACAAGCAAGAGTACAACAGCTCAAAAACTTGACAGCAAGATTTGGAAAGATGTTAATCAGGAGAGAAACTCTAGAAGTAAGGAGATACTCGAGAGAAGGAAAACTGATAACAGATGGAAAAGACCAGAGCTGGAAAGAAAATCATCAATGGGATCAGAAAACAAAAGGAGTAATTTTAGAAATATACTCAAATGAAAAACAAGTAAAAAAAGAACAACAGAAACAAAGGATGAAACTGCTGGAAAAGCTACTAAAGAAAGCAATCGAGATAAAATTACATATTTCAGAAACATCACTGAGAACATATAACAATTACAATGAACAGAAAATAGTACTTTTCGAGAAGGGGGGAGAACTTGGAAATGCTCAACAAATTTTCAGGAAATTGGACTTGGTACTGGAAGGAATAGGGGAACTGATAGAAGAAAAGACTACAAGAAGAAGAAAACCGATAATAGAGGGAATAACAGAAGAAACAAGAGAAAAACTAAGAGAAATGATAGAGGGAGGAAAGAAAAGTTGACCTTGGCAGTTATATTCGGAGACCCACATCTAGGCGCAGTAGAATGTCTAAAAGAAGAATTCTACAAAGCATTAGAAAGTGTAGGAGAAGAGATGGATCTGATAATATTCAATGGTGATTTTCTTGATGTATATGATGAAAAAGGAGCAGATGCACTAGAAGAATTCCTAGAGTGGGCAGAGGAAAAAGGATGGAAAGAAAAAATGGTGTTCATAACAGGAGGGATGGGACATGAAGGAAACCTGTTGTTCGATAGACCAGACATACAAGTTCAACCATATGTGAAGCTAAAAACTTCTGAAGGGAAAATCATTATCTGTCACGGACACAATATCGGATTAGTGAAAAGAAAAGAAGAAACATGGAGAGAAGCAGCAGGAAGATTGAAAGAAAAACTGTTAAGAGAGGGAAATAAAAACTTACCGAAGATAACAAAGGGAGATAAACTAATAATAAGTCATACACATGCACCATTCTATGACATGGAGAATGGAGTGTTCGCAACGGGAACATGGAAAGTGAAAGAAAAGAAGAGAAAGAATACATCAGAAGAAATGTAGGAGTATTCATAACGACAAACGATGAAGAAAGAAATGATCCAATAAAAATGAGAAGATGGATAGTAGAAAGAAAAGAATAGTGGAGGGCGTACCGGGATTCGAACCCGGGACTAATAGATTAAGAGTCTACTGCTCTACCTGGCTGAGCCATACGCCCAAAGGTGTTTTTAGCATTTTTTGTTATTTTTCTTATTTTTTAAATGTTCCTTTTGTTAGTGTTATTATCCTTTTACATTTTTGAGTTCTTTTCTTCCAATCATCTTCTCATTTTTATTGGATCATTTCTCTCTTCTTCTTCTATTACTATGAACACTCCACAATTTCTTTTGATGATTTGTTTATTAGAGAATTAAACGAAGCTTCCCTATAGATCTTCTCTCCCTTGCACATATAGAGAAAGCTTTTTTAAAAATAACGACTATTTTCTTTGGAGTACCATTTGGTTTATGGTGAATAATTACTCCAAAAATCAAAGGGAAATAAGCCAATCCCTCGTATGTTATTGACTTTCCTCTGAAATTTGACCGTATTTATTCTTTCTGAGAATAATTGGTCAGTTTAAATAAAAAAAGTGAAGGTTTTCAGATAATGATTATAAAAGTAAACAAGAAGAAGAATTATATTGCAATTTCAAGTTTAATATTATTGTTATTTTTTTCCTCGATAATGCTCATTGCCTTTTC
>JAUVZH010000454.1 GCA_030602675.1 Candidatus Heimdallarchaeota archaeon
ATGAAATCTTGTGTCCCAAATGGTGTATGAGAAGCAATTACTATTACTTTTCCTTTTGCAATTGCTTTTTCTATTGCTGGTAAAGGAGAAAAACCAGATTCAATTTTAGTGTTGATTGTCCCACTTCCAAAAGCATTCAAAATGACTCCATCTGCTTTATCAAAAGCATCCATATAATCTTGTTCTGTCATCAAAGGTGAAGTAGAGATAATTTGGATGTTTGAATTGAAATTATCATCACAGAAGGTAGTATAACCTGCTTTTTGACATTCATCAGCAATTCTCTTACTAATAATTTTCCAGGAATCTAAAACCATATCTGAGGAATCTATAGACATTAATGAAATAGATATGAATTCCTCATAAAATTCTTTGAATCTATGAGATATGAAATTGGAAACAAGATTGCCAGTTGGAATTAACAAGCCATCATCAGTTTGAATAGAGTCAATAGTACCCCCAGTTCGTATGTGAAACAATTTGTCCAATTTTCTATTAAGATTAAGTGGGTAAGCTCTTCCCTTGATTATAATCTCATCCAAAGATATTTTTGCTAATTCTTCCCCAGTAAAAGCATCTGGTGACCACTTATCAATTTTCCATAATGCATCTTGAAATGCTGCTTGACCATAATTGAAAACAACAAATACCTCAGGTCCAGTTAGTTGTGTAAGCAATTTGATTGAATTCTCGACATTTGGATAAACATCAGAGGAAGAAAATTGATAGCTTAATGGTACTTGTGATCCGGTGATTGCTACATTAGATGGTAAGTTCTTCAGCATATATCTAATAGCACTTAAACACCAAGACATTGTGTCAGTTCCATAAGTTATCAAAAATCCCAACTTTTGCGATCGCTTAGGTATCATAATTAGTATCCTCAGTACATCAAAAATATAAAGAAAAGGGTTATTTACAATTTCCCTTAATTATTTCCTCTTCAAAATGAAACCAAGTAAATTATCGATTATTTTTGCATAAGAAATAGATTTGATAACTAACTGTTCTGTTCCACCAACTTTAGAAAATGTAATAGTTACTTGATTATTAGCCAAATGGATTTTCTTAATGAATTTAATAGCTCTAGCAAAGACTCGACCATCATCAGAGCTAATTAGCAATCGAGTTTCAGTAATAAAACAATCACAAGGTGTTATACTCTTAAATGCACCAGCAGAGGTGTCAATATATCCCCAGAAAAGAACCTTTTCAGTTTTCCAATCAAAACCTGGAATAACTAATCTAATTTTATCATCTAAGCTCATAATAGCTGTTTCTCGAATAATTCTAACTCCGCTTTCTCGAGTAATTTCCTCTTTTATTTCAGGTTTTGTTTTTTCAACTAACCCAAGAATTTGTTGAATGATATTGTTGGAAAATTTGATCATGAACAAAGAACCATTTCTTCCTCGAATAAAGTAAGAATCCTCGGATCCCAAAATAAAAGATAAAGGATAAGTACTTGTAATCGTATGAATATCACACTTTTTCTTTGAAAGTGCTTTTCTTAAATCCATTGCAATAGTTAAATTGTTATCAATCCATGCCTCTAGATAAGCACCATCTTTTATCATATCCATTAAAGAACTAGTATTACTGAAAATTACAATTGGTGGATCTGAAGATTTTCCTTTTTGATCCTCTTGTAAAACTTCAATTTCTTTTTTTACACTATCAATAGTACTAACAATACTTGCTATGGCATTATCAATAGTATCTTCTGGGGGTAATGCTTTGAAAAGCATTCCTTTGTCTGAAGGAACTTTAGCTATAAATCCTAATTCAACTAATCCATCTAAAACCTCATAGACTTTGGATCTAGGTACGTTAGATTCTTTGGCAATTAAGTACGCAGAAGCTTCACCTAGAACGAAACTGGCAATATATACCTGTGCTTGATATTTTTGCAACCCTATTTTTGTAAGACCCTCAACTAACTGTTCGCTAATCTGCATACTATCACAACATCTAACTTCTGATTTCATCTATTTTAATAATTACTATATATTAAGATACATATATAAAGGTCACTACTCAAGTAGTAACTAACAAAACTTCGCTGTTATTATGAGGTTGAAAAAAAAAGGTGAAAAAGAATGGTCAGTAGTAAATACAAATTCTTTACAGACTTCACAGGATTCATGGTATTATTAATTATTGGAAGTTGTGTTGCGGGTATTGTTGAAGGAATCAATATAGGTAGAAATGTTAAAACCTATTATATGTATTATCCCAATGAAATTATGTTAGTTGGAGAGCATAGTTACTTTAATTTCGAAATAAGGGAAGCGGCTAGAATTAATATGAGGTTTGATTCAGAGTATCGATATGATGTAAATACAACAGACCCATATGATGAGAACAATACATATATTGTAACTCATACTGATCCTGTGCCAGTTGTTCTATCAGTAATGTCAAGAATACAATTTGAAGATTGGGCTTTAGCTAGTTATCCTGAACCAACTGCATTAAATAGTACTTTTTACTATCATAGAGCAGATTTCGAAGTCAATAATTTACAAGTCTCATCTGAAGATGATTATTATTTCATTGTCTTTAATGATAGTGAATTTAATGTTACATTAGATCTTGATGTTACTATTATACCTTGGGGTCACATAACT
>JAUVZH010000055.1 GCA_030602675.1 Candidatus Heimdallarchaeota archaeon
GAAAAGATTGATCTAAGGAATTTATAGACAAAGTCCAGAATAAATTGTCTATCAAAAAAGAAATAAAAGTCAAACACAGAGAATTAGATTTTCAAGCAGTAATAACAAAGAATAAAGCTTACTGGGAAATATCGACTTCATTGATCAATCTTTCTTATGATTCTTTTCGTGTGCTCGAATTAAATTCAAATATAGTGAATATTATATAGATTCAAATAAAATTCATTTTACACCAATATATTTAATTTCAGTTTAAATCGGCCAATAAATTTTGGCTAAAGGTATTAGTAATTTTGTGTCAACATCAAAATTATCATAATTTTGAATTATGAGTTTAACAAGATTATTTGCATCAATTAATGTTATTTGATCAGTACTTCTCTCTGCTTCATATTTTGCTTCTTTTGAGAAGCCACCTGTTGAAATATACAAACCTTTTCGACCACCTTTTAACAAAGGTAGAAAACTTCGAATTGCTTCTGCACCCATTTTACCTTTTCGATGCTTAACTTCAATTAAAATCCTAGGTTCTTCTAATAACAATCCATCAGGAGAAGCTCCAATATCTTTTCCTCTATCAATTCTTTCTGAAATAAAGGTCTCATAACCCATTGCTCGTAAAATACCTGCAACTAATTCCTCCATTTCATCCCAATCAAGTTCACTGAATTTATCCTTTATTAATTCAGTTGCTCTGGATTCCATATCTTCCTTTATATCTTCTATATCTTCTTGATCTAAATCATCTTCTAGTACTTCTCCCCTTAGTAATTTTATAATCTCATTTGCAGCATTTTCATTTATACTAAAAATAGTAGAGATTGCACCAAGAGTGTTTCTTGTACTTGGGGATAATTTATCACGATTTATAGAGCCTTTCCATTCTACTTTTCTATAATTGTGATATTCACCAATTTTTTTATCATATATATAATCAGATAAGATTTCCCCAACTAAATAAATTCGATTATTAGGATCATATGAAATTACAAAATCACCTTTTTTGAATTCAAATACAAATCTATATAGTTGTCCCGCAGCTGTGCTTATTTGACTTGGTTTTCGATATAATTCAATTTTTTGTTTTATTAATTCTTTTAATTCCTCTTTTGAAGTGATCTTACCAATATCTCCTAATTCATTCCAACCTATTGCTACATAGTTTTTCTCTTTAAAATTGTTAAATAGATTTGCTCCTTCTCCAGCTCTTACCATCCACATTTTATTCTTCATGTTTTATACCTCAATAGTAATACATTTGATTTTTACTTATTTTTATGTTAGTTTAATCTTTCTATTTTGTTAATTTCGTATATGTACTTTTATATTCTCCAAAATAGTTATCATAAATATGTTGGTAAATTTGATCACATTTTCTAAGGAATCCCATGATTATTTCGCTTAGGTGCTATTTTTTTAATGCGAATTCCACCGGGATTACTTAATTCTGAAATACGTGAAAAGTATTAATGACTTTCTCTAAAAGCAATACATAATCTGACCAAAGAAAAAATCATCAATAGTCAAAATATTACAAAGAATTATGGTTGTTGAATTCTGAATGATGGGGTTGCAATATTTCAATATGAGAACATGAATTCGAATAGTAATCCATTAAGGATTATCTAGTTAGGTTTCTTAATTCATTAACAATCTCAACTTGAGCTAAAGTATCTAATTCACAATACCTCAACAAGTTCTCTCTAACTTTTTGTTTTTCTTCCTCTCCGCATCTTTCAAAAGTCATTCTTAAAAACTCAATAGAAGCTGTGAATCCATCTCTGATTTCCATATCTTCATAGCTTTTACCTGTGACAGCTGGAAAAACAACTTTTATTGATGCACTCCCTTGTTGCGAGGGATTATAATAACTGAATGCTCTAAAAGGAACCAGCAAATCAATAATTCTCTTCAAAACAGCATTATTCCACTCCTCATGTTCAGGGAAATACTCTGCAAGTTCCTTTAATCTAGCAATCTCAAAACTCTTATTATAAACAACAATGCTTCCCTCAGTTCCCAAGACTTTCTGTAATTCAAGGAGGAGTTCTTTTCGTGGATCATGAATCCCATCAAATAGATGCTCGAAATGCTCCGGTTCTTCTCCTTCTTTTCTGACAACATGTAATGAAAACTGAAAGGGAACTTGTGAATGAGGTTTCAACCCATCAAACATTGGTATCGCTTTTGTAAATGTTTCAAAATCAAGATAATAAAGAGGATATTGTAATGTTCCCAGAAATTCTCTTAACTTCTCTTTGTTAATATGTATTTTTCCTTCGATCTCACACTCTCTCTGTATTTTCTGCTTGTCAGTCAGTTTGTAATCCTCAGGTATGTCTTTGAGGTGCTTAATATCCTTCTCGTACAACTCGGATGCCAACTTCTTCCCCCTATATAGACAAAAAACATGATTTTCCGGCAGATCTAAACACCCGTCATTGCGGCAATTATGGACTCCTTCTTTTATCACCTTTGGTAGAAAGATCCCAGCTTTTGGCGCTTCTTTTAAGGAGATTATCGTGAACATATTCTCTATTTTTTTCTTGGTTTCTTCAAGGATACTATCAACTTCTGCGGTTATGTCCTCTTTCACATAGAGTTTTTCGACTTCAAGCTCTCCTTTCCTTACATATTCATTGCTTAGATGCATCAAAAAGCATTTTCTGATTCTCACTCCACTTGTCTCAATCAGGTGTTTTTGAAAGGCAACATCATGAATGTTAATATCTTTAACTCTTTTACTTGATTTCACTTCAATTAAATCCCACTCATCTCCGACTGGAACAAGAATATCTGCTCTTGAGAAGCAATTGTTTGCCTGAAATCCTGCTTCGAATAATACTTTTTTCTTCTTCATGAATTTCTTAGTTTTTCGAAGGGTCTCTGAATGATCCTCGACTGGGATGTATACTCCATTTGGAAATAGTTTTTTTGCATATTCACCTACTATTTGCCCTTCCTTCATCTTGTATTCATCAGCTATGGTTGCTTTTCTCCTCTTTTCCAGTTGGTTAAATATCATCCATAAATACTTTGGGCACTCCAATCCTGAAAGAAAATTTGACTTTGTTAGTATTCGTCGCATAGGTCAATGGGTAGCTTACAAAACTAAAAATGATATGATATAGCACAATTCCAAAAAATTCTGTCATAGATTTGCCAATAACTAAAGATAAAAAGCAAAAGAGAATTATTCTTTGGTTTATCAGATTATCTTGGGATGAATTTGAAGTATACACAGCACCAACAAAAAGCAATTGATCATTGGGAAGGAAATCTACAGATAATCGCTTGTGCAGGTTCCGGGAAAACAGATGTTATTACACGAAGAATTGCTAAACTCGTATCAACTGGTGTTCCTAAAGAGAGTATTGTTGCTTTTACTTTTACTGAAAATGCAGCAGATGAATTGAAATTCCGGATAAGAAAGCACTTACAGGATTTGCAACCTGATGATCCTGAAATTGGTGACATGTTTGTTGGGACAATTCATTCTTTTTGCTACAAACTCTTACAAGATTTCAAACCAAGATATAAGGCTCATGATATTTTAGATGAACACAAGCGAGTGTTATTTGTTTCAACTTATGATAATTCCCGAAGAATTGGTTTGAAGAATCTTTTCAAACGCAGTTATCGTAATTTCGAGAAATTCTGTTTAAACGTTGATGTTGTCAGGGAAGAAATGATTGAACCTAAAGTATTGCCTGAGGAGTTCCGCAAATGTTTTGAAAACTACATCAAATTATTGGATGAAGGACGCTTTCTTGATTTTTCCGGCATGATGCATCTTGTGTATCATTATCTTCTCACTGACGTTGAATTTGCAACCAAGGTATTTAATCGGATTCAATACGTTATCGTTGATGAGTACCAAGACATTAATCCTTTACAAGAAAAACTCATTGATCTAATAACAGAACGTAATGGCAATCTCTGCGTTGTTGGTGATGATGATCAATGTATTTACCAGTGGCGAGGAACCGATGTAAGCAACATTCTGACCTTCACTAAGCGGTACATGGATGTTGAAGCCATTGAAATCACTACTAATTTCCGTAGTAGTGATGTAATTGTTAATTCAGCGAAAGAGGTTATTGAGAGAAATTTCGAACGCTTACCTAAAGAAATTAGTTCCTGGAATGATTCCAAAATAGTTTTTGATACAGGAGATATTTATGCGATTAACTTTGACATAAATCTTCAAGAATTGGAATTCGTTTTAGAGAAAATCAAGTCCTTGAGAGGTAAGAAGTATATTAACAACCGAGGTGAGGAGTATGCTATAGATTACCGTAACATGGCTATATTCTTCCGTTCTGTGAAGAACTCAGCAGACCCATATATTCAAGCTTTCAAAGACCACAATATTCCATTTATTGTTAAGGGTGGTGGGAAATTATTCGAGCAAGAAGAAGTTCTCTTAGTTGTTAAATCCATTGCTTTTCTTGGAAACTTCACTTTTGCGGGTCCAACTACGATTAATGAGTTAGCTAGACTTTACAACGAATGTTTTGGTTCGCTCGGAAATGTTGATCATTATGTACAGCAAATGCAGGCTTACAAGTCCACTAAGTCTCCGGAGGATTATATTAGCCTTCAAGCCATCTTTCAGATGATTCTTAGTTTTTTAGGGGCAACAATGTTTGAGTTTTCTGAGACTCAATTGTATAATCTTGGAATGCTAAGCCAAACGATCACTGACTTTGAAGCAATTTATAAGAGGATTAAGCTGAAAGGCATCAAGTATTTCTTGGGTTTCATTACTGGGTATGCGAAATGGAATTATGAGGAAGGTGGTTCTGATGATCCAACCAAAATCAATGCCATCAAAATCATGACGGTTCATAGAGCTAAAGGATTACAATTCCCAGTAGTGTTTATTCCGGAAGTTGTTAGGGGATTGTTCCCTACTAGACGTCGTAGTAGAGATTGGTTTATCCCTGAGGAGCTTTTTGAAAAAGAACGCTATGAAGGAACCATTGAGGATGAACGCAGATTGTTTTACGTCGCTCTCACCCGTAGTGAAAAGTATCTGTTTCTGTCTTGTCATCAAAACAACATTAATTCAGATAGAAGATCCAATCCTTCCATCTTTTTCGAAGAATTTCCTAAACAATTCGCTTTGACTCAACCAATTCCAGATCCTACTATTAGGGAGGATTTGGATCTCTCAGAAACTGCTCTTTTGCATCGATTTGCTACTTCTTACAGTGATTTACGGTATTATGATCGTTGTCCTTTTGACTATAAATTACGATTTATTTTTGGTTTTAATCCCGAAATAGCTATTGCTTTAGGTTATGGTAAATCAATTCATAACATCCTCAATATTATTCATACTGATCATCGGAGGATTCCTCCGGATTTCGAAACTGTACAACAAATCGTTGATGATAATTTCTTTCTTAGATATTGCACGCCAGACTTTATGGAGCGATTCAAAGACAGTGCTATTCGAATAGTGCAAACCTACGTGAAGAATTTCTCAGGCGAATTCAAACTAATACTCGAGACTGAGAAATCCTTCGAGTTTGCACTCGATGAGGCGCTTATATCAGGACAAATCGATTTAATTAAGCGGTTAAGTGAAGACGGTGAGCTTGAAGCGATTGAAATTGTTGATTTCAAAGAACATGATAATACTGAATTTACAACCGATTATAGAAAGCAACTGCGCCTTTATGCTATTGCTTCTATGCGAGCTCTAGGTCTTAATCCGAAAAGAGCGACAGTTCATCATTTAGATGAAGGAACTCGATCAGAAGTCGATATTAGTAAGAAAGTATTGAATGCCGTGGAGAAAAACATCTCTGGTTCAATACAATCCATTATGAAACGTGATTTCCCAAAGTATCCATCAAAAAGAAAATGCGAATTCTGTGATTGGAGACATTTTTGCACAAAAAAGGGATAGATAAAATGTAAACGTCATTTCTTGTTTATGGATTTAAGATTTCATACTCGTTTACCTATATAGTAACTTAAAAAAGAAGTAAAGTGAATCTGTAAACAGATTTTGAGAGAGAAAATACTTTCTAGATATAAAATGCCGAGGTATAAACATGGAAAGAAAGATAGGAGCCAAGCTTGCTAGAACCTTTAGAGAAATTACTCAGAAATCCAATGAAAATGCACGAGCAGATTTTTCAAAGGTTTCATTGGAAGAAATGAAGGAAATCGAATCACTTCTGAAAAAAATCGACAATCCAAATTTTGATCTAATGAAGGAATTGTACAAATATTTCGATATTGAGGAGTAAAGAGGGAATTCTAATGATTAACAAAATTACAGTTTCTAATTGGATGGGTCACGAGAATTTTTCTGCTGAATTCAAAGATGGTAAGAATTTAGTTTTTGGAAATAATGCAGCTGGAAAAACCAGTTTAGCGAAAGCAATCGCTTATTGTTTAACAGGCAAAATGCCATTACCAAAGAATTGTGATCCCCGAAGAGACAAGAACAAAGATACTTTGGTTGAATTGGTTTTTACTGCCCCTGACAAGAAGAACTATCTAATTAGGAGACAATTAAACAAGGGTTCTAGATTACGGGATGATATTTTCATTTATGATGAACAAAACCTGACTGAAGCTTTGTATACATCCTCAGATGCTGAAGATTTCTTGCAAAAGATGATAGGTCTTTCCTCCGAAATTTTTGAGAGAATTATCTATATGAAGGAAGAAGATGTTCATGAGTTTCTAGCCAAACCTGGCGGAGGTGTTCTTGAAGAAATCGATCGACTAATCGGATTAGAGAAAGCTCATGAAATCGGTGATATTATTGAGGACATAAAGAGCAAATTGAGCTACGCAGAACGCCTTCTTAAAGACGATATTAAAATCACTGATGGGGCGATTCAAAAGAGTCTTGGAGTGAAGAAAGGCTCAGTTAATATAAAGAAAGCAGAAACTCGTATTGATGAAATAGTTATTACCGTAAGCGAATTATTACAGCTTAAAGGATTTCTTGAAGAAAATGTACGAATTGGTGAATCCTTTGAACGTATTCTTTTGGAAGCTAATGAATCAGCGATTAAAGATATTGAAAAAAATCTCATCAAGAAGCAAATTAATTCAAAGAAAGAAGAGGAAGGAATCGCGAAGGAAATTTCCTCTAATGAAAAAGAAAGAGATGATATTAAGGAAGAAATGATGAGTTTTAATGTAAAAGCGGATTTGAAGAAAGATATTCTTCAAGATTTGAAAAAGGATAAAGATGCCGGAACAATTTCTGATTGCCCAACTTGTGGTAGAGAAATTGATCCTAAAACCTTAGTTTCAATATTAAAGAAATTGAAAAATGAAATTGAAGCTTTAAATAAAGATGCGAATGCAAAATTGGATTTAATAAAATCTGCTGATGAAGAATTAGACTTGAAGAACCGTAAAATACAGCAATTAAAGTCTAAAATTGAAAATCTTGAACGATTAAAACAAGAATCTTCCACTCTTTTACAACAACTAGAATCTAATAATAGTTTAATAAAACAATTTGATGGGAAAAAATATCCACAAAAAATTGATGCAATTGAAAAACTATTGGACAAGTTAGATCAAGAGGAAAGAAAGCTTAGAGGTGATCTTGCTCGAGCAGAAGGAGCTAAACAAGTTTCAGATGAACGTCTCGTTGAAATTAGGAAATTGGAACAACAAGCTAAGCACAGAAAGAAGGTTGCAGATTTAATCTTAACAGCAACACAAGAAGCTACAAAATCACTCAGAGAGGATTATGCTGATAGTTTTAAAAATTTAGCTGAATCTATTTGGGAACAATACAAAGGTGAACGTTGGCAAATTGATTGGGACAAGAAATTTGTTCCTATAGCTAAGAGACTTAGCACTGATAAAACATTAGCAGCTTATGAAATGAGTGGCTCTGAGAAATTCCTTATCTTCTTAGCAATTAGATTAGCAATATTACAATCATTGGAGCAATTCCAATTATTGATCATTGATGAACCATGTCAACATCTGGATGAAGCCAATGGAGTAATTTTCAGGGATATTTTAACATCTATTGATAAAGAAAAAATCAAACAAAGTATAGTTTTCACTTACAATCAAGATTTTCTTGATGGTAAATGGGCAAATGTGATAAAACTCTCAGAATAGAAGGTAAGACGATGGTCCAAGATAAAGTTTGCATTTTTGACACCTCTTCGTTAGTATACATTTACATGCACTCTCGAAGAAGTGATGCTCATACTTTACTGCATAAGTATAAGAGAGAGCTGAATCTCGAATACTTCTTAGCAGCTAATGATTTAGCTAAAGATTTAATTGGACCATTACAAACAAAGTATTTTACAAAAATTAGTGCTCTTTTCAAATTAGAGAAAAGTCCCAGAGATGATTTCTTTAATGAAATAAAGCAAGTTGCTTTAGACAATAATTACATTTCTTATGATGATGTCAGAGATGAAAAACTGACAGATTTAGATATAGTACGATTAGCTGTTGAGTTACAAGAACAGGATAAAAAAGTACTAATTGTAACTGATGATGAAGGCATCCACAAATTAGTGAATGAATTCGAGTTTGATGAAGCACCTGAAATTCTGTATACACATCTCTTTTTCTTGAAAATGATGCCATTAATATCTGATGAGAACGACAAGAAAGGTGCACAATACAATATCCAGGATAGCTATTATTATTTGAACAATTATCTCAAGAAAAGTGATAGATACCTACCGTATGAAAAAGTCATTAATACTTCTATTGAAATTCTTTCGAGAAGTTACAAGGAAGACGATAAGAAGAAGGCCATCTACAAAGAAAAAATCACTAGCTACATAGAGAATGGTAAAGAAAGCAATGAGATAAAAGATGTTAAACCAATTCTAGAGATAATGCGAAAGAAACATATTGATCCTGAATTCTGCACTGAAATTGCTTGTTTACAACTCATCAGTAAGATGAGAGAAATTCTAGGTAGTGATAATGAAATTATACAAGTTATTTTTTCTTTAGTTCATCACGAATTAGCGAGTTATCATTTGGAATTAGCAGATAGGGATCATAAGGAATTAAACTTAGTTGGATCCCTTGCTCACATTCGTGCTGCTGTGCAATCTCTTGCATTTTTAGGAGAAGAAGAATCAGAAATTGAGAAATCACTTGATGAATTACTATTCATTGAAGCTTTGTTACTACTAGAACTTGGATCTGAAGATGAAGCACTACTGATTATAGAACAATCTTTGAAAGGAGAATTAAAAACTAACAAAGAACTGAAAAACATTGCTGAATCATTACTAGTGATCTTTGGAAAGAAAGTAGGACGAATTAAGGAAGAAAGTACTGAATTTCTTATAGAGTTAGTAAAAGAAGCATCAACAATACCTAACCAAAAATTAATGAAAATTATTTTATCAAGCATAATAAATGAAGAAAGAATTAGTGCTAAACAAAAAAAGAAAGCTTCTGAAGAAATAATACATTTGCTAAATCTTAGAATGTTATTGAAAGAGAATCCAATTGTAGAAAAAGCAAAAACGATTTTAGGGAAAGAAATTATTGATCGGACAAGTGAAAAGCCGGATATGTTTAATCTTAAGAAAATTAAAGAGGATTTTGAAGGGAAAATCGCTGAAACTTATAGAGGTCCTTGGGAAATTGCTGAGATTAGGAACAAGAAGAAATCAACTTGGATTTATGCCTGGAATGAAAAATTAAAATCTTTATGGGCATTAGAAATTTTGGGCGAATATCCTAGTGAATTAGATAAAGCTAAAACCATAACGTTTTTGTCTGGTAACATTCTTAGTTTTAAAAATTATATGCCAATTGAAGATATAAAATATCGACAAAGAATAACTTTTGAAGAAAATCCAGTTTTTGTTATAGATGAGAAAAGAGCATTTTCATTGTGGTAATAAAGAATAATTGTGATTAAAATGAAGAAAATTGAAGTTCGAGCAATAACAAATTGGTTATCTTTACTTAAAAGCAAACAATGGGAATATTTTGGTACAAGACACTTTCGGGATAATAACTTTAAACCAGATACTGTAAATCCATGTCCGGAATTTATCAACAAAAAGCGTCTTTGGATGCATTTAGGAACCTTCACTGATTATATGATTCGTAAATTTTTCCGTGATAATTTGATATCACCAGATGCAGAAATCGTTCTTGAAGAATATCTGATTTCAGAAATAAGTTTAGATCATCTTTATTATAAAGATGATAAAATAACAAGGATATTGGGTCGCACAGAAGAAGAAATTCAAAATTCTTTGAAACTTTATGAAATGGGCACTAAATGGATTAATAATTACAAAAATAAAAAATGGAAAAACGTGATACAAGATACTTGGTCCAAGTATCTT
>JAUVZH010000414.1 GCA_030602675.1 Candidatus Heimdallarchaeota archaeon
TTTGAAAGAATTAGCTCAATTCATTAAAGAGACTTTCTTTGGTTATCAGAATGATATTAGTACAACAGAATTTCTAGTAAAGAAAGTGTTGAAATTCTTAATTGATGAAGGAATGTTGGCAAATGATGGTTCTATTTTATCAGCTACAACATTTGGTAGAAGAGTTAGTCAATTATATATTGATCCATTATCGGCAGTCATATTAAGAGATGGATTGAAGAAAGCCAATGAAGCAGAAGGTGAAATTACTGATATTGCCTATTTCCATCTAATTGCATCCACACCAAATCTAAGAAACTTGTATCTTAGACAGAAAGACCAAACTGAACTTCAACGATTCCTATGGGATTATACAGATGGTTTTCTCTCAGATGCCCCAGAAGAATGGGATCCTGATTATGAGTACTTTTTAATGACTTTAAAATCAGCATTATTGCTTCAACAATGGATTCAAGAGAAATCTGAAGATGCAATAACGATGAAATTCAGCGTTGGAAGTGGAGACATTCTATATCTTACGGATAATGCCAAGTGGCTTCTTTACTCATCTATGGAAATAGCTAAACTCTTTAACTGCACCAATATTTCAAAAAACCTTAGAGAATTGCATCTTAGAGTTGCTCATGGCATAAAGAAAGAACTTGTACCTCTTGTCAAGTTAAAAGGAATAGGGAGAGTTAGAGCTCGAATGCTATTCAACAGTGGATTTAAGACAATAGCATCTTTAAGGAAAGCAGAAACAAGGGAACTTGCCCGGATACCATCAATTGGTCTTGAAATTATTCGAAGTATAAAGGAACAGATTGGCAATCCAATGGTAGATCAAGAGCTTGAAGTATAACAATTGCTTTAAAAAACATGTTTTGCACCAAGCAAAAAGTAATTATCTTCTTTCGTTAAAGTACTATTTTACACAGTAGTTGTCGTACAACTGCTTGGTCTTGAACTTTGGTGAAGGAGTTGCTTGAAAACCAGTCTTTAAAATATGAAACATTATGCCCACTGTGCAATAAGACCATTAAATTCAAACTAGATGATAATGAATTAAAGAAAAACATGATAGGTGATTTAGCAGTTCTTACCCTAGAACCACATGGGTCACCAAAGCATATTCTAACTGTTTATATTAATAAAGAAGGAATCATTAAAGGAAGCTATCCATTTTTAGTAGATAAAACATTAGGGATAGGAAAAAGAGGGTTAAAATACAATCATATTGTTGATGCAACTTCAGACCTAACAATTGAGGAAGGGAGAAACTTTGGCATAGAAGTAATTCCATATGAGATTATAATAAATGATGATTTAAGTAAAAATTACCCAAATGAAATTACTCCTCCAGAAATTATGAACATGATTGTTCAAAATAGGAAAATAGAAGCCAAAGCTATTTCAACTGAAAAGTTCCTTGAAACCTTTAAGAGGATTGATAACGATAGACCAATACTTCTCAATACAATTAGTTCTCAAATGAATAAAACCCACAAAAATGCTGTAAAAGCAAAGAAGGTTTTAGCAAAAGAAAACAAGGCATTAGCTGAAAGGATTCATATTACTGATTCAAATGCATCTGGATCTATTCTAAGAACTATGGCAAAAAATGCTACTGAAATAGACAGAAAAGGAAAGGATTTGAATGAAGTTCTGAAATATACTGATTGGCTTAGTCACTATCATCGCACTTATTTCATTGTAGATGATGCAGAAAAAATCAAAGGAAGCAACTTTTTAGGGAGATATTCGGGATTTTTTGGTGGCGTGCGTGGTATTAAACCCTTAATAACTTGCAATGCTGATGGTATGGGGAAAGTAGAACCGTGTAAGAATGTTCGTACTTTTAAAGATGGAATGACTGAAATTGGTAGATTGATTAAACTTGATTTTCTCAAAAGAGGGTTTGAAGGCACAATATTTCATGCTATGAGCGAAGATAATGCTTACAAATTACTTGAATATCTTGATATTATGTTTAAAGTGGATAAAGACAATTTTACCATCGAAGCTTGTTGTTCTACCTTAATAGTAAACAGTGGACCAGGCATTCTAGGCCTGTCAATTTATCCCAAAATTAAAGTTTAGAGGATACCTGTAACTTCTATAATTGTTTCTAATTCGAAAAATTTCTTTGAGAAAGCTTTTAGACAAACTTGACTCTCTTTTATTATAAATGGGAGATGGATGTTGAAACCTGAAGCAAGAAGGGCTCTGAAATACTTAGGAAATTCTCAAGGAGCTATTTTTGTAATCCAGATTAAAGAATTCATCAAAAGTAAAAACTGGGAGGAAATAGGTTACAATGTTGCAGCTTTTCTTTTTCTATTGTTTATTGGAATGTTAATTCGATTGCTTTTAGCCTACTATTTTAGAGAGAATTACTATCGTGATCCCTTAGAAATTATTTGGAACAGAAATGTAATTTTTTACCCTAATGACATTAATTTTGCTGGATATGGGGATTTCCAATATTACTATGTTTCTTGGGCTCAAGCTTGGTTTAAACAAGATTGGTATCCATTCAATGATTGGCAAGAAACAGTTACTCATAGAGATAATCCCCTCTATATGTATTCATATCCACCATTGTTTCTTTACTTTTTATTAATGATCTGGAGACCAGGCATGACCAATCTATGGATTGCTATCCCGATGATAGTTACAGATGCTGCTTGTGCAGGCATGGTTTTCTTGATTCTCAAAGAAATAATTAAGGGAAGTAAATCCAATCTATTTGCTTTTGTAGGAGGGATTATTATGGCGTTTTCACCTATCAATATTGTATATGTTGGAATTTACTGGTTAAACCCAGGTCCCGTTACTTTGTTTACACTGGTTGCGCTATATTTTGTGATTAAGAAGAAATGGTTCCAAGCTTTTTTCTGGTTAGCAATAGCAACAATGACAAAACAAAATGCATTATTCTTCACATATCCAATATTTATGATAATGGTTGGAGAGAAGGTTCAACAAATGAAGGTAAAAAAAGCTGTTTTTGAGAGTATTTCAGTTGGGTTAGTATTTGTTATAACCTGTTTCTTTGCAGCAATACCATGGGTTTTTATCACACCTATTCAAGTTGGAGCCCACATGTTATATCCTGGTCAAATGCTAATGCTCAATACAAC
>JAUVZH010000276.1 GCA_030602675.1 Candidatus Heimdallarchaeota archaeon
ATTGTATTCTCTTCCAACATGGCCATTCCCAGGATTCGAGTATCTAATTGCTATCGGTGCACTGGCATCACTTGCAATTCCGATTGTTCTTGTGAAAAAACGCAGGAAATAATGTATAAATCCTAAACTTGAAGTTCAGACTTGTTCTGGATTTCTTAATTCTTCTTTTTTTATTTTTCTTAAATAATTCGAGTAAACAATTATAAGTCTAAATTAAAGAACAAGTTCTTTTTAAATTAATAAAAACAGAAAAAAAAAATTACTAGATCAAGTATTTAGAGAAAGATAATAAATCGCAGTTTTATCTGCGATCTTAACATCATCTAATTTATTTTCGTTTTCTAATTATTACAATACTTGATGCTACTAAGCCTATGAAAACAATACTAAATAGAAAACCTATACTTGGTAAAGAAGGTGTTGTTGGAGTTGTATTATAACTTGGAGTAGGACAACAATTATCGAACTCATCTACCCAACCACTTTCTAATGCTCGATCTTTGACATATAGGCCGTATGATGTAGTTGCGACTCCTTGAACAACATAACCTGTGCCTATTGGTTGTTCCCTGTAAATTGCACCAGTTACGTCCCAAACTATCGTGTTACCGATAACTTCACCAACTTCGCTCTCTGGATTTGTACTTTGCCATGCTTCTGTAACAGGATTCCAATAAAATGAACCCATAGTTTTTCCACTACCATCACCGGTGTAGTAATAGCGTGTGCATAATAAGGATGAAGTATTTGTCCAAACTCCAGTGTTATTATTATGTTTTCGTCCTAAATGTGCTCGGTATTCATAAATAGTATCATCAAGTTCAGAGGTATTGGTGTTAGTTGATAAACTTGTATCAACGTAAAAATTATAGTCAAACCAGTTGTAGGTATTACTTTCATTTAAGGTGATTTCTTCAGCTAAAGTAATCTTTAGAGTTATTTCATCATCTGTTGGATGTGAATAATAAGAAACTGCAACATCAATTCGAGTAATATCACAAGATCCGATGCCGTCAGCGTCACCAGTTGGATCAGTTTCATAACCAGCTAGAGTTAGGTTAATATTAAGTAATGAAAAAGCAAATAATGTAAATAGAAATGCCATTGGGATAATCTTAAATCGCTTCATACAGTATTCTTCGAGATTATCTTAAAAAACATAACTTTCTCTGCAATTTGGTGACAAAAAAGACAATCTTATGGAAGAAAAGGAATAAATAAACTGATTCTAGTTTTCTATTATTCTTCATCATAATGCTTGATGTTTTCACCAATGCTATACAGGAAAATGTAGCTTGATTTAGTTCCGAGTCGTTTGAATCTCTTACTCAATTCTTTTCTTGCTTGTTCATAATTGTTAGCTTTATCTAGAGTTGCAAAGTATTTACTAAATGTGCCATATTCCTCTTGAATCTTAACAAATTCTTGAGCATTATAGATGGTAGCTTCAATTTTCTTAGAATTTCGAATAATCCCCGCATCTTCTATTAAACGAATAAAATCATCTTCAGTGAATTTAGCAACTTCGATTATTGAGAAATTATTGAAGGCTTGTTGGAAATTAGTCCACCTTTTCTGTATCAATTCCCAGCTTAATCCTCCTTGAAAAATAACTCGAGTAAGGTTCTCAAAGATTGCATCATCATTTGGTGGTGGAGATTCTCGATAAAACCAACCAGTCATAGCATTATGTCCCATTTTTGTTCACACTAATAACATTGATAAAGAATTATTTAATTCCTATTGCTTAACTGATTATGTACTAGGAATTATTGGGTGAAGAAAGTGTCAGGTGAACAACAGCAAGCAAGTGCTTATAGAGTAAAATATACTCGAGAGGAATTTCTAAAATTAGTAAAAATAGCTGATCCTCAAATAATTTATCGTGTTGAAAGAATTCATTTCTTCTCATATGATGGTTTTGTAATGTATACCTTTGAATGTGGGGATGAGGACTTTATTGGTAAAACAATTATCCAAGGTGTGGAATTTACTAATACTCCTTGGAAGGAATGGCCTGGAAGAATCTATTAATTGTGTGTTTGGTGCTGTGGCGGAGATTTGAAAAATCATCTGGTTCCAACAATACAAAAAGTAAATAGTATTCTGGAATGATAATTGGGAATAACACTTTTTTAGGTCTTATATAGTAGTTACTCTAATAATTAAGAAGAGCATAGTTTATTATCATAATTAGGAATGTATCATTATGAGCACTAGTATCAACAGGTTAACTAGAGAATTGCGAGATTTAAATCCCGAAACAAGATCAAAAGCAGCAATGAATCTTGGTGAAATGGGTGCAGCGGAAGCATTACCCAGTTTAGTAAGTGCATTCAAAAAAGATCAAGACGAGGCAGTTCGTTCAGTGATGGCTGAAACATTAGCCTTGTTTGGTACACATGATGTTGTAATACCAGCACTAATTTTTGCTAAAGATAATGATGAAAGTGAAAGAGTACGTACATCAGCAGAATGGGCTTTAGGTCAAGTAGCAAAGGCTCGTGGTCATGCTAGTACACAAGCATTATTAGATGATTTTCAAGATGAAGAAAAAAGATGAATGATTAACTAGCAATAATTGCAGCATCAATTTCATGAACCATTTTCTCACTTAATCTAAATGGAACTATAAATATTCCAATTAAAATTGCAAGAACAATGACTATTGGTCCAATCCACCAACCAGTAAGGTAAAACCAAATATAAGTAACAATTTTATTGTAGAAAATACGGTTTCTAGGCTCTAATTCTGTATTTAACGAAAAGACAAAAGCAAGACGATTCCAAACCCAATAACCAGTTTCTCTAGTAACAACAATAGCTATTAGAAAATATCCAATTAAGAACCAAAAGATAGCAGCCCACCAACCAATGAGTAAAGCCCAAAAATAACGAACAATAACATGAGTCATAATGTTCACATTTGCAAATTTTTCTATAATGTATTATTTTTCTGTGAATAAAAAGATTCAGCAGTTTAGAGTGTAAAGATACTGATTGTCTAAGACGATTCATCTAAAGTCTTTCATTTCCTGTTTCTTACCCGATGTTCTGGATTCTTCTGTAGCAGAACCCATGAAATGGGATTCCATTGCACTAAAAACATTAGACAAGTTACCTTCTTCTTTTGTTTTTTCTCCGAGCATTACGGAAGTAAAAGCATAAGAACCATAAGCATCTCTACCTTGAGTTTCTCAACCAACTAAAACTGCTTAACTGGTTTTACACTTTCAACCAATTTATTCATCCATAATATTACCTTAAAATAACACTTAAGAGGAATCCTCTCAAGAATAGAGCAATAGTTTTATGTTTAAGGGAGTAGTAGTTCTAATATTTAGATTATTGTCGATTATTTAGAGAAAAAAGGTAGTTAGAATGTCTGAAGAAGTAATCTTCAAATTAACACCAATGCGCCCAGAATTTAAGGGAAAGAAAGCAAAAGGTCATCTGTACACTTTTGGAGGATATACTAGCTCAGAAGGGGAGTTCAGATTATCGACACAATATCTACAAGATAGAATAACGATTAAACAAAACAAGAATTTTGAAATAACTGATTCATTAGGGAATTTTTGGGAAAATGCAGTAATCAGGATTCAGCTAAAGGGAATAAAAATACCAAATGATAAACTGATAAAATTGGCAATAAAAGTAAACACTCCAGAAAAACAAGTTGTTCAGATCTTTTTTGGTATACAGAAAATTAAAGAAGACCTAATAGAAGGGCTTAAGACAATTGAGTTAGAAATTGAACCAATAAAAGATGACAACTATCTTCATATTAGATCTCCAAAGATGGGTTCGGTTTTACATTTCTATGAAATTGTTGGTTACCTAATTTGAGTAAATTGACAAGAATTATCTATTAACTTCTCAAGTGCATTAAAATGAACAAACAAAATGAACTTAATTCATTAGTTGATACCTGGCGGTTTATAGTTGATGACGAAAGAAAAAACTGGGTTGTTTTTGAGCTTGGTACTTGTGTTATAGTAAAGGATTTAGAAGAGGATCTGGACATAAAAGCAAAAGAACTACTAAAAGCTTGGGGACCTGTAGTTCCTGGAACAACTGCAGGTGATTTCAATGTTCTAGAATTAGAAGGTCATCCCGGTTGGGTAGTTATCTGCCATCATCCTGATATTGCAAGTTATGTTAGTCCTAAAGAAATAATTGAAGAGTTCTCTAAAGTCCACCTTGGAAATCATTTAACAATTGGTTTATTTGGCAGGAAAAAAAGACATGAGGATGCAATGTCGCTTAAAATCATTCATGTCGAAGACAATAGAAATAATCTAGAGCTATAACAAGTTTGAAATTACTTTTATTCATTTTGAAAATAGGGAAACATTCACTACTTGGTGAGTTAATTGGATAAAGATAAGTTTAAAGAATTTTTAAGTAAAAATAAAATAGTAGATAAGCAAATTGACCAATACCTATCAGAATTAGAGGATTATCAAGAATTTCTTATGAAAGAAGAATTAACTTTGGAAACAGTAGATCCGCAAAAATTGGTAGAATACACAGAGCAAATGGTTTCTAAGGATAGTGATTCTGTTTTAGTTTTTCTAAGAGCAATGCTGAATTATGCTAATTTTT
>JAUVZH010000265.1 GCA_030602675.1 Candidatus Heimdallarchaeota archaeon
AATATAGATGAAACAGAAGAAGATTAGTTGGTTTTTTATTCAGACTGTATTCCTATGTTGTAAGCGTATAATCCTTGTTCTCCGTCCATGGCAATCAAAGGTAAACTTGAAAATAGAAATGTATGAGAAACAACTCTAGCATTTGGTCGTAGTTCTTCTACAAGTTTGCTTTCAAGTTTATCATTAGTATTTTGAAGTAAATAACAAATGACTACATCAGCATTACTAATATCCTTAGCAAAAAGATCACCATAAATTACATGAACTTTTTTGCGCAAGCCAAGTATTGTGATTAAAAATTGACACCAAAGATAACGTATAAGATCAATTTCTATACCAACAGCTCGAGCATTAAAGCATCGTGCAGCCATAACAATAATCCGACCATCACCACATCCTAGGTCATAGACCAATTCGCCAGGTTGAACATTGGCCATATCTAGCATTTGACGAACCTTCTTTAATCTTGTAGGCCAGTAGGGAGCACCTCTTTTGTTTGGCCAAGAAACAGAAACAAGTGTTAAAATTCCTAAAATAATTATTCCAAGAGCAAACCAATATGAAATACTAGGCATATTAAACTTCCTAACTTCTTCTTATTACTGAATTATAATAATTTTTTCAATCAAAAGATATTTCATAAAAAAATCAATGGAAATGTTACTACATTATTGACTTTTTTATATGCTAAATCTATAATATTGAATCCAAATTTTTACATTTTGTAGTTTTCTTTGATAAAAGAATTAGCTTCTATCTTTAACAAGATAGTCTTGCTTCAATAAGAAGCTAATTAAAAGTTCTTGAATTTTAGTTTCTAAGCTGGTTCTTTAGTTGATGTTATTTTAGCTTGAACTCCTTCTAATTCAACTTCTATTATTTCGTCGTCAGGGGGTTTAGGTTTTGGTTTTTTGAAAATCAACCGTAGTGCTATTGGTGTTATTATAATTGTAACAAATACAAGTAAGACTGCCATGGAGTAGATACTTTGATTGAAAATACCATGGATTAAACCAACTTCAGCAATAACTAGAACGATCTCTGCTCTTGGCATCATTCCTATAGTAATTTTCGCAGAATCTTTTGGTTTAAAACCAGCAACTGATGCACCTGTAAAAGTACCTATACCTTTTGCGATTATTGCTATAGGAACTATTAGAAGAATAATCGGTGAAAAAGATGAAAAATCAAAAATAAATCTTGCTCCTACACCAAAAAAGAACAAAGGTAAAAACAATCCTTCGCCCATTTTAATGAAAATATCCTTTATTTCACCTATAAGCACTTTATTTTTCTGCAATGAAAGTCCAAATAAAAAGGCAATGATTGCACCTGAAACGCCTAGAATTTCTGCAAGATATACTAAAAGAGTAAGTATACCAAAAATTATTCCTACGGATAAGTAGTTTGTAGAGGAATTTGAGAAAATTCTAAAACGATTCTCAAGAAACCTCAATAATCGCGGAATTATAATTACCACACCTATAATTAAAGCAATTAAAATACCAAGGTCGGTAAACAAAGATACATACCATACACTATCTTCTGCAGGAAATAGAGCGCTACTAAATATTAAGACGAGAAAAAGTGCGAAAAAATCATCAAGAATTGCTGTTGATAATAAAATTTCTCCTTCGCGTGTATTTAAACTACCTACATCGTTTAAAGTACGAACAGTCACACCAATACTAGTTGCTGTAAATATTGTTCCAAAGAAAACTGCTTGGGGAACAGTAAAATCTAATAGAAAGAATCCTGTGAGAAACCCTCCTACTAAAGCAACAAATACTTCAATAATTGAGATTACAAGACTCTTCTTCCCACTTCTTCTAAGATTTTTAGTATTGACTTCTAAACCGATAATGAAAAGTAAAATGATGATTCCAATTTGAGAAAATTGTAGTAAAACATCAATATCTATAAACATTTTTGGATTAGTACCTATCATAGCTAAAAATGGACCACCAAAAATTATTCCTGCTAATATTTCACCTATGATCGATGAAAGTTTAATTCGCTCAAAAATTTCACCTAAAATTCTTGCTGAGAGTAAAGCAATCCCCAAATATAAAAGCACAGTAACAGGATTCGCTGCAATTGAATTAATGTTTATCATCTGTTTCCCCTTCTGAAGCCATTTTGCGGATTAAGTTTCTAATCTCTGTAAAGACATCCTTCATGTACAATAAACCAAATATTTGTTCATTCCTTGTTGATGCTCTGGGGAGAACAGTAGACTGAAATTTTGACATAGTTTCAGCAATTCTTTGTAGTGAATCTTCATCATAGATGATGGGTAAATTGATATTAATTAAATCACTAGCAATTAACTTTGAGATATTTTGATGAGACATTGCTTCATGTAGAGATGTGTGCAGACGATGAAATAAGAATAAAAGATCACGTAAAGTAATTGTGCCAATATATTCATTGTTTTTATCTATAACAGGGATAATTGGGAGATCCGAAGTTCCGAGTTTGTTTAATATCTCAAGTAATGGAGTATCCTCAGTTATTGGAGTAAATTCTCTCACTGGGAACTCTGTTGCTGTTAAATCTTTTACTTTTTCAAATAAGGTTTCTATTTTGATGTTCATAGTGATTTTAAGACTATTATCAATAGTTATTAAAATTTATGATAAGTTATAGTAAATTGACTGATTAAATAACTAAACATTTAAATTAATAGCTAAATTTGTTAAGAAATTGTGATCAAGAATCAACTACTGAGCTTAAGATTTAATTGATCAAGAATTAATTATTGCTGTTATATGCTGTCAAATTACATAAAATATATCTTTTTCTTTAAATTAAACTCCAATATTGCAAGTATAAAAGTTCAATTCACTATCCATAGCTACATTTCTTCATATTTTCATGAAATGACGAAAAAAAGTTGATTCAAGATATGTAACTAATTGAAATAGTTAGTCAATTTTGTAAACATAAATTCCTTGATCGCTATCTTGATGTATTACTGGTAAACCAAAAAAAAGAAATTTATTGGATACAATTCTTGAATTTGACTGCAACTCTCGCTTAAGCTTATCTTCTAATTTATCATTTGTTTTTTGAAGCAAGTAACAAACAACAACATCTGCTCCACTTATATCCATAGTGAAAAGATCTCCATAATGTACACGTACTTTCTTTCTTAATCCTAAAATTGTTATAAGAATTTGACACCATAAATATCTAAAAGGATCAATTTCAATGCCAACAGCCTGAGCATTAAAATGACGTGCAGCAGTAATTAATATCCGACCATCACCACAACCAAGATCATAAATTGATTCACCAGGTTTTAAGCTAGCTAAATTAAGCATATTGTGAACCTTTTCCATTCGAGTAGGTGAATACGGTGCTCCTCTTATGATTGACCATGAAACTGAAACTATAACAATAAACCATAATACAGCTATTCCAATCAGAATATAATGATAAATTTGCAGCATTTTCACCTACAGAATTAATAACTTAAATGATTTAATCTTTTATGATATTCAACAGTTTAAGGTGAATTAATATCTTTTCCAAATATGGGAATCTGTATCTATTCAATATGTAGAGTATTTATCATTAAAAATTTCAATAAATTTCTTTTGATTTTCAATGGAAATTACTTTTACATCTCCAATCTTTTTAGCATTAAGAAAGATCTTTGCCATTTTTTCAATGATCACAGCAGTTTTAACACAATATTCACTCGTACGACCTACAACTAACAACCCATGATTTGCTAGTATAACTGCATTTTGTTTTTTCATAGCGTTTAATGCTGCTTTAGGTAAATCTTCAGTACCTGCTTGAGCGAATTTTGAACATTTTACACTACCTCCCAAAAGCATAGCCATTTCTTCAAATATTACTGGTAAATCATTGTGCAAAACGGATAGGATAGAAGCATTTGTTGAATGTGTGTGAATTATACAATTTATTTTTGGTCTTTTTCTGTAAATGTAACGATGCATGATATGTTCGCTAGAAGGTTTCAACTTTCCTTGTAAAACTAATCCATCAAAATCCATATGAACCATATTTTCTTCTGCAAGATTTTCATAATCGTTTTCTGAAGGTGTGATAATCAGTGCGTTTTGATTAGGAATTCTTATTGATACATTTCCTTCTCCTTGTTTCACTAATTGATTAGCATATATTTTTTGACAGATTTGTTCTACTTCATTTAGATAGTTCAGAATTCCCTTCATAACTAAACATATTAATTTTGATATAAAAAAAGTTTCACATTCAAATAGCAACAAAAAATATTTTTTTGAGCTAGTGAATAAGAAAAGATTTACTTTTACCTTTGCAAGAGATTTAACATGCTCAAGTTAAGAATGTTTAATGACCTTTCTTCTGCTAAATTTTGGTAAAAGAACTCCTAATTTTTTTTGATTTTTAACAAGATGAAAGGTAATTGTTAGGATTGCCTAATATTTTTATATGAACATGTCTAATACTGTTTAGTTGGATGTTAGAAAATAATGAAAAAAGACAAACCCATTCTGGGCATAGGATTTAGATTTATGGCATTTATGTTTAGATTTCGAGATATGTTTAATCCACCAGATAAATACTTGAAAGAGACAAAAATGAAAAAGGGAGATAAAATCCTTGACTATGGATGTGGACCCGGTAGTTTTGTATTTCCAGCAGCAAAGGTTGTGGGAGAAAAGGGCAAAGTATATGCTGTAGACATACATCCAGTAGCAATTAAGACAATAGAAAAAAAAGCAAAAAG
>JAUVZH010000430.1 GCA_030602675.1 Candidatus Heimdallarchaeota archaeon
CGCTCATCAAAAGTCTTGAAGCCAAGCAAACCACCTATAACTGCCTTATCGCTACCGTGACCACGCCAGGTGTCAGCAAACGAACCATGGAAATAAACATGCGCAATTTTTGGTTGTTTGCCATACAATAATCGTGCGGTCCTTCCTATTCTTACAGCTCCTGCCGTATGAGAACTTGATGAACCTGTCATTATTGGTCCTAGCAATCTAAATGCACTATCTTCTGTCAATTGCTTTATCCATCCACTATAAGATAATTTACTATTGTTGTTTTGACACAACTGCTATTAAAAAATTGGTGCGTTAATACAAATCAAGCTATCATTCTCCACCAGCAATTTGTGTTTCTTTAATTCTAATTGATGGTGATATTGATCCTGATTCGTTTAATAGTTCCTTTGATACAGCATCGATGTTTTTCAATAAATCAAAAATATTTGATCCTACCATTGTTTCTTTCAAGGGATGAGAAATTTCTCCTTTTTCAATCATAAATCCTTGATCAATTAAAACTGAGATGTTTGGAGAACCAGATGATGGTTCTAAAGAACTATCCTTTAGATAAAGACCTCTCTTTGTTTCAGCAATCATTTCATCGATTGACCAATCACCAGCAGCGATTTGAATCTGTGTTAAATCAGGATGTGGCTTACTACTTAAACTACTCTTGGACGCATTTCCGGTATTTTTCATCCCTAAAACATTCGCGCAATAAGAATTAGAGAAGTAAGCTATCGCAACACCTTTCTCAATTAACATTAATTCTCTATGAGGAACGCCTTCATCATCAAAAATGGATGAGCCCACTCCACCAACATAAAGTGGATTATCTTTTAGAGTGATTTGCTCAGAAGTTATTTGCTCTCCTAAACGATCCTTATAGTAAGCTGTTCCAAGAATGACTTCGTAAGCGTCTAATCCAGCACTTATAATTGAGGATAAAGTATCATGCGTACTTCTATTATCAAGAATTATAGGAAGCTTGTCGCTTTTGATTTTCTTAGAACCTAACAATGAAACAGCGTTTTCAGCTGCAACTTGACCGATTTTTGAGGGATTAAACTCAAATCCTTTTCTAGTTTTTTGATAATCCCAAGAAGTAGCAATATCTCCATTTCGTTCTGCTTTTACGAAAACTACTCCAGATAATGAACCAAATTTCTGTGTTACTTCAACGCCTAAGCTATTATAAATTGATTCGATAGCAAAGGAACGATTAATATTACCACTTACAACTACGTCATGTTTTTCTAATGCAGAATCAATAGCTTCAATTGACATTTCTGTAAGTTCATCTGCAGGTAAATCGTAAATTTTGTCGTCATATAACTCTTTGACTTCAGGATATTTATCAAAAGGTCCTGGGAGTGTTTTGAAAAGATTATCTGGTGGTGATAATTTACTTAGCTTAACAGCTTTTATTACAATATCCTTTATTGAATCAGGATCTCCGAGAGAGGTTGTTGCTATTCCCAAACCCTTTTTTGTATAAGCTCTAACTCCTACTCCTGTCACTGATTTACTCTCAGCAGCCTTAATAGCATTTTTTTCCAACTGAACAACATCTGAATTTCCTTCTAGAACAAATAATTCAATTTGATCTGCACCTTTTTTCAGACCAAGATTTATTGCTTTATGGTAGATGTTGCCCATTATTCTATTGTCCTCCAACTACAACCCGTTTTACTGCCATTGCTGGTCCACCAGCATGGACGGGAACCCATTGTGATTGTTTTCCACATGAACCTGGAAAATCAAATCTAACTTCTTTACCAACTGCAACAGTTCTTTGAAGAACTTCGAGACAAAGTCCACTCATACTTACATTCTGAATAGCTTTATCTAATTCTCCATTCTTAATTAAGTAACCACCTTGAGCAGAGAAATAGAATTCACCTTTTGCTGTATCTACATACCCACCATAGCTATTTTCTAGGTACACACCATTCTTTATTTCCTCTAGTATTTCCTCAAATGTATGTTCACCAGCATCAATGTAGGTATTACCCATTCTTACAACAGGACGATAATTGTAGTTCATTGCTCTTGCTGCACCATTAGGTTCAACACCCATTTTAGATGCTGTTTCAAGAGAATGAAGATAACCAACCTGAACACCCTTTTCTACTAATTTTCTTTTCACAGTTTTTGTTCCTTCAGAATCATAACAGTAACTACCACGAAGTCCTTTGATAGTTGGATCATCATAGATGTTGATTAACTCTGAACCAATTTTCTTACCCATTTTCCCTTCTAAAATTGAATCCTTGGCAAGAATTGAATCTGCTTCTTCAGCATGACCAAAAGATTCGTGGACATAAACTCCTACTAAGGATGGATCCATAACAATATCCATTTTACCACTTGGTGGTTTTTCTGCTCGTAATAATTCGACAGCTCGTTTAGCCAGCTGAGTACCACTTTCAGTGACATTTAATTTTTCTATCTCCTCCCATCCATTAGTAGTTCCTTTTGCACAATAGACATTTTGCATGGTGTCCCCTTCTCGAGATGTTGCCATGCAAGCTATGTTTAGATTACCATATTCAGTTTCAACTTTAGTTCCTAGGGAATTTGCTATTATTTCCTTTTGCAACCATTCCTTCATGGATGCATTAGTTGATACAATTTTCTCGGAATACTCTCGAGTAACTTTCTCGTATTCTTCTACGATTTTATACTTATCATCAATCGAAATATCTCGAGGATTTATTTTAAATTTTGCTTTATATGATCCTTCAACACAGTAATCGTCTGGCATACTTCCCTTTTCTTTTGTTTTTTTTGCAGTGGCTTTTGCTATCTTAATTGCTCGATTTAAAGAGACCTTAATCTCCTCTAAATTAAAACCTACAATGGAAACAAATCCCCAACCACCATC
>JAUVZH010000453.1 GCA_030602675.1 Candidatus Heimdallarchaeota archaeon
AGAAACGAAAGCAAATACTAAAATGATAGCTATCAATTTATTTTTTCGGCTTCGTAATAAATTATTCCTATTCATAAAAACTACCGCCTTTTATCATAACACCCTATTCTGTATTACGATTTAAAAACGCTAATCCTATGAAGTTTGTTTCTGTTAAAAAACATTATTCTTTGAGCAAGTAGAATCTAGAATTTTTAAATAGAAAAATGAGAATGGAAAAGAAGAATCTTTTCCAACATTCTATTTTATTTAACGACGCTTTTTCTTTCGTATAAAGATGATGAGTACTGAGAGCATTGTTAAGCTAGCAAAGATTGCAAATGGTCCTAAGAATGGTAGTTTTGCACTTAATTTTGGATCAGTCATTAATATTCGAGTTCCATTAACGCCTTCTGCTAAGTAGATGTAACTATTGTGTACACTGATGCCATAGTGAGCATGTCCGTTATCAAAGTTTCCAATCAACTTTGGATGATTTATATATGTTAAGTCAAAAACATCTACACCTTCTGCAGCGTCCAACATATAAACAAATCTTCCTTCAACAAAGATATCAATAGGAACCTTCCAAGTAAAGTATTGACCTACTTTAACAGGATTTTCTTTGTCAATTATATCAATGACATCGAATCCTTCCCAGGACAATACGAAAGCATAGTCTTCTGTAACATGCATATCCATGTATACAGCATTTGGTCTTGTCCAGTTGCTTAGCTATTCTTGATTGAATGGATTAGCCAAATCAATAATTTGGAAGTAATCGAAAGCTGCAAGCAATAGATAAGTGTCAACCATTGCTGCACTGAATATTACAGGAACTTCGTGATAAATCGTTGTCAATTGAGGATAATCGGGGTAGTAAATGTCAATAATTGCTAAACCATCACCAACAAGTGATACAAAAGCAAACTCTTCAGTTACGAAGAGATCCCACAAAGTAAATCCTATCAAGGATACATTACCCATTTCTATGATATTTGTAGGATCAGAAACATCTAAGATTTTTAGACCAAATCCTGCTTCAAGAATGTAGGCATAATCATCCTTAACACATACTTGGATTATGCTTCCACCATCATCAAAGAATTTTCCAATCTTTACTGGATTAGCAGGATCGCTAATATCTAGAATTTCTAGGTTTGAATGATCTGCAACGTAAGCATAAGATCCATCGATAAAGAATCCAAAAGTATGACCATAAATTTGATCGTACCACAGAATTACTAAGTTCATTGTATCTGCAGCATCTATGATCTCAAAAGTGTTGGTATCATATGCAAAAACAATATCTCCATCTACAATTATATCATTGATGAAGAAATCATTATCAAACATCGAGTGGTATTGTACATTAGTCTTATTACTGATATCAACTAGTACTATATCATCTCCTTCTTCAATGTAAAGATAGTTACCAGCAACTTGGATGTCATTTATACCTGTATTATTATTGGCATAAACATCAGTATTCACTGGTACTGCTAGTTTATCAGTAAAGTTGAAGAGCCATACGGTGTCAGTATTTGCTACATAAATGTAGTTATTAGCATAGTAGAAATCATTCATATTTGGTAATTGAATGAAGTATAAATAAATGATATTTGTAGGATCAGTTACATTAAATACCCGACATTGAACAATACCTGTTTCCTGAACGTAAGCATAACCACTTTCTATTTGGAGTTCATAATAGTCGTTGTCTGAATGATGGTCAACATATGATGGATTTAGTAAATCACTAATATTGTAGATATAAAATCCATTATTTCTTGTATAATAGATAAGATCACCTTGACCATAGATATCTCTTACATTAGATGCTGACCAGTTAGTAGCTAAATTAAGATTATTAATATCACTAGCATCTAACACATAAATGGCTGAGTTATTTGAACAATAGATTTTGTCACCAGCAGCATAGATGTAATTGCAAGTGTAATCATTCCATGAAGTTTCAATAACTGGGATTGAAGCATTCGTTACATCAAAAACCAGAAATCCTTCGTTACCTAAAGCAAGGTAAGCGTAGTTCCCGACAATTGAGACATCATTTATTTGTCCGTAATTGTCGTCCCAATAACCAATTTCAGTAATATTTACTGTATCTAATGGTTTCTTGGCATTAATTGTCAACCCATTATTATTTTCCTCTTCAGATATACCTGCTAGCATTCTAACTTGATCTGAAACTAAAAACGGTAGCAGAAAAGTAATAATGAATATAGTAGCAATTAATTTAATTTTTCGACTTCGTAATAGATTATTTTTTCTCATGGCTTAGTCCGCCTTGTTTTATAACTCTCTATTCCGCATTAATATTAAAAAACGCTAACCTTTACGAAGATTGTTTCCTTTAAAAAACATTATTCTATGAGCAAGAGTTAGAGTAAGGTAGAAGAAGAAAAAATAGCTGTATTGTTATTAGTTTCTTCTTTTATTTCTTTTGTGAGATTAAATTCAATGCAGTTTCTGGATTCATTATAGGTACAAAACTTAGTCTTAGCTCAGGTTGGTGATATAAATGCAGGTTTACTATTTGTTCATCACTTTCTGCATTACAGACTGTTATCCCTTTTGCTTCACCATTAAACATGAAAGGTCCAGATATAATTTCAGGATATTTTTTCGGAGATTTTT
>JAUVZH010000196.1 GCA_030602675.1 Candidatus Heimdallarchaeota archaeon
AGAAAAGGAACGTTCTGGTCTTGCCATACGTTCAATTATTAATAATCAACTAAGTTTTGTTTCAACTAATGCTATCAATAAAGTAAATGATGTTGTTGAATTGTCTGCACAAAATGCTAAAGAATCGTTACAGAAAACATCTACAAGTTTTGTTGATAGAAAAATTGTTACCCCTGTTAAAGATATCAGAGATGATAGGTTGCGGGACATTTCTCTTGATGACGTCTCTGAAGGTCTTCTTGATATTCTAAGTTCTATTGAAGAATCAAAACCTTTGAAAAAATTAGAAGGAACAGTTACTTTTGAAACAGAAGAGCGTTTAGTAGCAAATTCTGAAGGTCTTTGGAAACGTGAAGTTGGAACAAGAATGAATACTGAGATAATGACCACTATTCAAGTAGGTGAATTCATTGGCGTTGGTTCAAGTCAGTTTACTTCCAGAACTATGAATGAAAATTGGCAAGAATTATTTAATTCATCAATTAAAACTGCTTATTCTCAACAAAACCGAAAGAAAATGACTGTTGGCAGACCTAGAGGAATCATCCTTAGTCCACAAGCTGCTGCAAAAATTATCGCTTTTGCATTAATCCCCTCATTCAATCACTCAAGTATTAGCCATCATTATGATTCCTTAAGAAATTGTCGATTTAACAAAAACTTGCAGATGGTTGATGATTCTACATATCCGGGTGCTCAAAACACATTTGGTTTTGATGATGAGGGATATCCAAGTAAACCTCGTCTATTACTGAGTGGTGGAAAGTGTAAGCAATTTCTTGGAATGAATTTTTCTTGTCCTGAAGATACTCAGAGAGAGCATTACAGAGGGAATTGTTATCGAGTTGCACACTTCAATCTAGATGTTAGAAGTTATGTTTACCCACCAACTGTATCTTCCTCAAATTTTGTAATAAAAGCTAGGAAACAAGCGTCTGATGATCTTGTAAAAGAATTGAGCAATGGAATTTATGTTAAAGAAATAACTGGTGCTCATGATGCAAACTACTTCTCTGGAGATTTCGTTGTTTCAGTTGTTGAAGCATATGAGATAAATAATGGAGAAATTATCAATCCAATTTTACCATACTATTGTTCTGGGAATATTTACAAAATATTAGAAGATTCATCATTAGTTTTAGGGAATAAACTTTCAGAAGTAACCATCTCAGAAACTCCCTTGAACATTATCATGCCTGATATACTTACATCTAGAATGACTATATCAATATGAAATAAAAAAAAAGAATAAAAATAGGAATGAACTTGCTCATTCCTTCTTTTCTGCTTTTTCAGAAACTCCTTTTGTTGTTGTAGTTGGTTTCTTACGAACTCTTTTGACAACTTTCTTTGTTCCATCAGGAGTTGCTGGTTTTTCAGGTTCAGGTTCTTTCTCTTTAAGAGAATCAGCAAGGTCTTCTTCGAGTTTTTCTAAAGCATCTTCAGGTGTTTCTTCATCAGCTGTTATTGCTCCATCTTCTAAAGCATCTAATTCAGCTAATTCATCATCTGTTAACTCTTCTTCTACAGTTTCCTCTTCTAATTCCTCTGCTTCTCTCTTAGCTAATTCTTCTTGAATTTTCTTCTTCTCTGCTTCAATTTCCTTTGCTTTTGCAGCATCTAGAACCATTTCTTCTTCTTTTCTCTTCTTAGCTTCTTTTCTAGCTTTGGTACTTTCTCTTCTTACTTTTGCTTTTATCTTCTCTTGATCAGCCAAGAATTTTGTATAATCCAATTTGAATTTCTTTAACGTTTCAACATTTTCAGAATGTTTCGATTTTCTTCTTTCATCTATAATGAGTCCTGCTTCTCTAGCTTCTTTAACGCTTAATTTAACTGCAGCAAGTTCATTCTTGCTGAAACCTCTGCCTTTTCTCGGTTGATTCATTCCAGGACTATCAACACTAACAATTGGTTTTATCATTTTTTGTACCTCAATAATGGTTATTATGCTGTATTGTAGCAAAAATAGTTGCCTTTTATTCTTTTCCGTTGATATCTAAATTATTAATCTTTGGTTAAAGTTTATTCTTCTATTTTACTTACTTCGGTATCTATTTTTTCTTCAAATTCGCTCTTATCTTCATCTTCTTTCCTATAAACTAATTTACTTTTGAAAATTGCTAGGATAAGATAAGTTATAGCTAAACCAGTTGTTACACCTAATCCAACAGAACTTGAATCAATGAATGCCCAACTAGCTGCATCAGCATCTGCAATACTAAATCTTAGAATCAATGAAATTACCAATGAAAGGACAAGTGAGATTGCTGTTACACCTAATACTAGATTTCTTCTTACACCTGACTTCTTATTATAAACAAGAACAAGTATGCCAAATGTTACTACAATTCCTGCGCCAACACCAATACCCATATACATTAGTACTTCAAGTGAAGCATCTGTACCAAAAATTTGCCAAATAATTACTATAAATAGTGCACACATAGCAACTAAACATAACATCAAAATTATGGACATAAATCGTGATTCGAAAAGTGATTCTGACTTTGAATTTTCATCGTTAGACATGAGTAACTTCTCCTTTAAGATTGCAATTGATTTATTAACTATCTCTTTAAAATTCTTCTTACTTTTAGCTGAAATCCACTAAAAAAATTGATAAAGCTAAATCAATTCCAGATAATATGTATTTGGTGTTAATTATGAATCAAAAATCGGATGATTCTTCAAGAGGAATTGGTGTTAAAAAAGCAAAAGAAGAGAAACAAGAGGATTTGGGTAAACACATTGGTACAAAGGTTGTTCATGCTGGAGAAAAAACCAATCCCTTAACTCATGGTGTTGTTACAAGCATTGATCTCTCAACCACCTTTGCTTATGATACAGCAAAGGAATGGGCAGATGTGTTCTATCATGGTAAACAAGGTTTTGCATACTCACGACATGGTAATCCCACTCGAGCGACATTCGAAAAGAAAATTGCTATTTTAGAAAAAGGAGAAGCTAGTGTTGGTTTTAGTTCGGGTATGGCTGCCATAGCAACTACCTTTTCAACGTTTTTAAGCCCAGGTGATGAGATAATTGTTACAGATCGCTGCTATCCTGGTACAAGGCATCTATTAAATCAATATTTTAAAAAATGGGGCTTCATTATTCATTTCGTTGACTCAACAAAGAACGATAACGTTTCTAAAAAAATCACTAAAAACACGAAACTAATTCATATGGAATGTCCTGCAAATCCAACTCTCTCTTTATGTGATATAGAAGCTATAGGAAAAATAGCAAAGGAAATTAATGCTAAATATGTGTTTGATAATACTTTCGCTAGTCCGATAAACCAAAACCCTATTGACTTTGGTGTTGATGTTGTTGTTCATAGTGTTACTAAATATCTAAGTGGTCATAGTGATGTTTTAGGTGGAGCTACAGTTTCTACAACTGCTGATCGGGATGAAATTATGAATACAGCAGTTTATTTTGGAGGAGTAATGGCACCTTTTGATGCTTGGTTATCAATCCGGGGTATTAAGACCTTAGAGGTGCGAGTTAAACGACATAATGAGAATGGACAAGCAATTGCTGAATTTTTAGAAGACCATCCGAAAGTTCGCGAAGTTTATTATCCAGGTTTGAAGAGTCATCCACAACATAAACTAGCGAAAAAACAAATGAAAGGTTTTGGTGGTATGGTCAGCTTTTGTGTAGGAAAAAGTGATGATGATGGTGGAACATTCCTCAATTCCCTTAAGATAATCAAAAAGGCTAGTAGTTTGGGAAGCACCAGCTCTTTAGCTCAAGCTTCTGGGAGTATGATTTATTTGGAATTTACTGAAGAAGAAAAGAGAGCAATTGGTATTAATCCAGGATTTATTCGATTCTCAACTGGAATTGAGGATAAGAATGATCTTATAGAAGATTTAGAACAAGCTCTAAAGAAAATCTGAGAAAATACTAATTTGTATTCTTACTCATGATTTCCTCTGCCAATCTGAACACCTTATCATACCCCTTAGTTTGATTTCGTGTTGGCAAAACAATACTGCAAAATGGATCAGTTCGTTCAAGAATTACTTTGTAATGGGTTCGATCAACAACCCATTTATTTCTAGGATAATACTTAACTTGAAAATTTTCTTCCTGATCAGAAAACAGTATTCCTTTAACAGCACTCTTCTTATATCTAGGGATTAAAGGTAAATCATGAGTTATACCATTAAAGGCATCTAAATGAAGTTGAACAACATTTTGTCCAGTAGCATATTGCACGCATTCTATACTGCCTTGGAATCTGGGATTAATTTCCATAAAATAGAGTTTTTCATCTTTTATTACAAAATCAATTCCATTTGAACCTTTTAATTCAAGAGATCGGAATATTTCTCTAATATGTTCTATGTGAGTTTTAAGCAACGTAGGTGTGGAAAGATACCTTTCATAATGAAGAGGAACAATATTTCCTGAATATGCAAAATCACTTGGAGCACCTAGCTTTTTTTCTCCGATAAGTTGTCTGTTTAATGATAAGATTTGCACAGTATCCTTATAACAAATAATTGAAGAACTAGCATCCAGTCCAATAATATGTTCTTGTATCCATACACCTTCATCAAATTCATTTTCTCGTTCTGAAAAATAATGTGTTAAATCCTCAAGATTATTCCATAATCTTATCCCTGTACCTCCTCCACCACCACTACCTCTAGTTACAAGAGGGAATTGACTTGTTTTTCCTATTTCCATTAACTCTGATTTGTTCTTAACTGAAACAAGACGTGGAATAGAAAATCCTGCTTTTTCCGCAATGTCATTTATTTTCTTCTTATTTCTAATTAAAGCAAATTTATCTGTATCATTGACATACACCTTAGGACCTATATCAGAAAGTTTCTTGACTAAATCTGGATACCGATCAAATGCTGATCCTATAATAATACCATCAAAATCTGCTTGTTCATCAGACATAATTTCAGCTAAATAGTAGAGATATTCAGCTGGTTTGCGATGTAAAGGACGATGTAGCGTTTGTCCAGGTTTCTGTCTAAGAACTGAAAAGCAATTTTTTGTAAGCTTAACTAAATCCATATCACCAAAATAGTCTACAACCCCAATTGAATGACCAGCTTGAAATGCTGACTTTGCAATAGGTCTTGCATTAAAACCAATGACTAGAAGCTTCATTGGAAATCCTTACTCTTTTATTTTGGACATCTCTTCATTGACTTTCAAGAAAATTTCAATACCTGATTTAAACAATTTGCTAAACTTAGGTATCTCTTTTTCTCTAAACAATAAAAGCTGTTCCATTAGTTGGAATTGCAACATAGCTTGCTCTGTAAACAAAATATGATGCATTTCATCATAATTTCTAACAATTTCTTGAGTTTCTTGTAACGTTATACCAAGTAACTGTAGAATCCCCCTGAACTCACTTACAGAATTTGACTTATTTAATTTTTTAATATAACGAGATATTTGACTAAGTTTCTGATCATAAGAACTACGATATCTCAATAGTAGTACAAGTCTTCTAAAGAATTCTTCTAACATGATAATTAGCTCAATATCAGTTTCAAACTTATCCATCAAAATACTACTGAGATTACTGTAATCAACTTCTTTTGTCGAAACCAGGGAAGGTAGTGACATTGCAGTTTGATTGAGAATGTCAGTTAGTGATTCTAGTGAATCCTTTGACTCCTTCAAAATAACTGATTCTTTTCCATCCTTTTTTTTTGTAGCTTTTTTTGGTTTTGTAGTAGTTTCCTTACTAGTTGATTTAGTACTTGTTTTTTTTGTACCATTAGTTTTTGTCTTTGGTTTCGCAGTTGATTTTT
>JAUVZH010000068.1 GCA_030602675.1 Candidatus Heimdallarchaeota archaeon
ATTGCTACAGCATATTTCAATAGCAAAAATACTAAACCAAAAAGAGATGAAAGAGTTGATTCTTCAGAACAAAGAGAAGAAGAAGATAATGATGATTCATTAGAAGATATAGATGGTAAATTTTGCCAATCTTGCGGTTCACCCTTAACCCCTAAGGATACTCGTTATTGTCCTCAATGTGGCGCTTCAGTATAATTTGATCACCATTCATTGATCTGGAATATCCCTCAAAATCTAAAATAATCAGTAAAGTAATGGAGAATTCAGGTAAGAACAATTGTTCTTTATTTCTTACCTGATTCTTTCATTCTAAGTGTTTTAATTAACCAAAATCTTGTTTCAAAATATTCTCTATTGTTTCAGCAAATTCTGTTAAATTGTCTTTCAGAACAAATGCTGCTGCTCCAGCATCAAGACATTGATCTTTTACATTGAACATCTCAGAACCTGAAACCGAAATTAATGGTGTTTCAATACCCTTCTTCTTAATTAGTTCAATTACTTCCTTAGCAGTCAATTGTGGTAGTGCATTGTCAATTACTATTATATCCCAATCTTGCTTCTTAATAATCTTCATTATTTCTGATTTTGTTTCTACTCTCTCATGATAAATATTTTTGCAGATATTTTTTAAGGAATGTTTCATTAGAAGAGCATCATTTTCTGAGTCTTCAATGAATAGTATTTTTAACTTATCAAGCACCTTTATTCACTACATGTAGATTTTGGTTGTTGGTTTAGAACAAGCCAATAAAGTCCAAGTTGGTTAACAGCTTCAACAAATTGATCAAAATCAACAGGTTTATTGATATATGAATTAGCACCTAAACAATAGCTTTTGACAATGTCTTTCTCTTCTTTTGAAGTAGTAAGAATAATCACTGGCAAATGTTTTGTTTTCAAACTCTTACGAATTTTCTTTAAAGTCTCCAAACCGTCTAATTTAGGCATTTTAAGATCTAAAAGAATTATTTCTGGCATTATACTAATATCACGCTCTTTGTATTTTCCTTTGCCAAACAAATAATCTAACGCTTCTTGTCCATCATTTACAACCACAAGCTCATTCAGAATATTGCTTTTCTTAAATGCTCTTTGTGTTAGAAGAACATCGTCAGGATTATCTTCAGCGAGCAAGATTAGTTTTCTCATTTCATCATCTCATTTAAATAATCATCAGTTTTTTGTTCTAGCTGTAAAGTGAAGTAGAATGTTGCTCCTTTGCCAATTCTACTTTCAGCCCAAATGCGACCATTATGACGGTTAATAATTCTTTGAACTACTGCTAATCCAACACCTGTACCTTTGAATTCTTTGTAAGTATGGAGTCTTTGAAATACTGCAAATAGTTTATCAGCATATTTCATGTCGAAACCTACACCATTGTCTTGAACATAATAGGCTTTTTCATCACCAATGGTTTTTAATCCAAATTCAATTATGGATTTATGATTTCTATTTGTAAATTTCCAAGCATTACCTAATAAGTTTTCCATCACAGTTCTCAGAAGTGATGGATCACCAAAAGCGATTATATTATCTTCAATTTTGAGTTTAACGTTTCTATCAGGTTCATTAATTTGATATTGGGAAAGAATGTCATTTACCAAATTACTAAGATTCACATCTTTATAATGAAGCTCTTTTCTTGTTAGTCTTGAGAGATCCAGCATATCATCTATTAATTCACCCATTCTACTACACGCTGTTCTTACTCTATTTAGATAATCTTTTCCGGTATCATCTAATTTCTTTGAATAATCTTCCAGTAATGCCTTGCTAAACCCATCAATACTTCGTAATGGAGATCGAAGATCATGAGAAACAGAATATGAGAAAGCTTCTAATTCTTTGTTAACTCGAGCCAACTGTTCAGTTCTTTCAGCAACTCTAACTTCCAATTCTTCATTGAGTTTTTGTAAAGCTTCTTCAGCTATCTTTCGCTCTGTTATGTCGGTGGTTGCTATGAAGAGTTTTATCGGTTCTTTATTATCATCATATTCAACAAAGAAGCTATTTCTAATATACCGTCTAGTTCCATTTTTTTGGTCAATCCAACACTCCCTTGATTTGTGATTTGAGAATGCATTTATTATTTCAGTAATATCATTAGTTTCTATTTGAAGACTTTTAGTTGCGATGTTAAAGAAATATCCTTCATCAACAAATTCCTCTTTTGGATAACCATAAATCTTTAAAGCTCTGTCATTTGCATAGACAATCTTATTGTTCTCTATAATGATTATACCATCAGCCATAGTATCAACAGTTCTTTTGAACCGTTCCTCGCTTTCACTTAAGTTTTCTAAAACTTGTAAATGTTCAATTGCTGTAGCACATAGATCAGTTATTGAATCAAAAAATGATTTATCATCATCAGATAAATTAACGCTTTTTCTGGAACTTAGCTGCAAAGTACCAAGAAGTTCATCTTTAGCATTGAATATTGGCCAGGAGATATAGACTTTGTAATTATGTTTTTTAATTAAATCAAAATTCTTAAGAAAAGTATCATTTGGTGCATCAGTTGCGAAAATTTTCTTCTTTTCCTTTACAAATCTACTTATTGGAAATGTTTCATCATCTAATGAAACAGGATGAAGCATATATTCTTCTTGTTCAATCATGCCATAATTCGCAATGGGATCAAGAGAATTATTAGATTTATTAAATAAACGAACTGTTCCAGAATCAAGATTAAGAGTAGTAATCATACCTTCTAAAATTTGTTGACACAACCCTGAAACAAAAAGGTTGTTGGCTGTTGCAGCAGAAATAAGTTCCAAAATTTCTCTTTCTCTGTTAATTGCTAGTTGAGCTTGTTTTTCTGATGTTATATCAATGAGCATTGCAGCAAAAACCAATTCCTTTGGCAATTGAATAGGAGTTAAATTAATAGAAACCCATTTCTTTTTATCAGATTTAGTTGTCAATTCAAAATCTTGAGTTACAGGAGCAGTTGGGAAGCCTTCAAGTACTTTATTAGTATCTAATTGAGGAATAGCATCATGATTTGGGTGGATTCTATTTAGAAACTCAATCACATTTAAATCCTTAACATCGTCTATTGAATATTCAGTAATTTTTTGAGCTTGCTCATTTATGAAAATAATATCCCCTTTAGTGTTGAAAAGAAATACTCCAGTTAGAGTTTGTTCAGCAAAAGCAATATATTTCTGTTCACTTTCTCTTCTAGCTTCATTAGCAAGGAGACGTTCAATTGCATTTACCACTGAGCCTGTAATTGTTTCAAAAACAATTTTATCTTCTTCAGCAATCTCTTTAATTTGATGTGAAGCTAATTGTAAAATACCAATTAACTCGTTTGTCGAACCAAGAATTGGCCAGGCTATAACTGCTTTAATATTAATTTTATTCAATCTTTCAGAAAATTTCTGAGCAATTACATGCTTAGAAACATCTGGAGCGAAAATGGCTTCTTTAGTTCTGGCCACTAAAGCATTAATGTATTCCGTAGAATCAATTGGAATTGAGCTGATATCTTCACTGGTAATTTCTTTTATTCCAATACCTGCGACTAGTTCAAGCAATTGATCAGCTTCATTATATAATCTAATAGAACCAACATCAAATCCTAAAGATTCAATTAGACCATTCAGAATTCTTTGATATAATTCTGGAAGTGTATTTGCTGTTGCAGTTGCTTCAGCGATAATCTGAAATGCTTTTCGTTCATTTTTCAAAGATTCTTCTGCTCTCTTCCTTTCAGTAGTATCAAGAACAATTCCATGGAAATGAGTGATATTGCCTTTTTCATCGCGCCGAATAGTTACATAATTAAAAGTCCACTTAGTTTCACCATCTTTGGTTATGATCCTGTATTCTTGTGTAAAATTCGCTCTTTCCTTATCTCTACTATATGTAGCTTCTTCGTTTGCAACACGTTCTAAATCATCTGGATGAACAATAGAACTATAAGGAACTCTTCCTGTATAGAAATCATCAGGAGTGTAGCCAAATGTTATTACTACATTATCTGATACAAAATCTACTGGCCAACCTTCTTTATTCTCCCATAAGAAGACAATAGCTGGGCTTAGATTAATAATGTCATCTAGTTCTTTGCGTTCATTATAAGCACTTAGTAAAGCTTGCTCAGTGTAGATTCGTTCTAATGCAGTAGCAAAAAGGTTAGCTATGGATGCAAAAAGGATTTTATCCTCTTCAGTCAGATCTTTAGGCTTATTTGAACTAAGTTGTATTATACCAAATAATTTTTTGTTTGCACTTAAAATTGGCCAAGCTATATAGGATTCAATACCCAATTCTTTAACACGTTTTTTTGTTTCTTTATCAAAATCCTTTAGTGTTGGAGCAAAAACTGGTTCTTTCGTTCTTGCAGCATGAGTAACAATCAAACTTTTGGTGTCGATATGCAATTCATTTTTAAAATCTATAAATGGTCCTACTAAATTATATTCAGCAATTTTCTTTAGCATATTAGTTTCAGAATTGAAAATTCTAATTAATCCTTCATTGAACTGCAAAGTGGTAATTAATACTTCAAGAATATTTTGACACAACTCATGAACTATCTTATTCTGAACTGCAGCTTCAGCCACCAATTTAAAAGTTGTACGATCTCTAACCAGAAATTCTTCTTGTTTTCTTCTTTCTGTTATATCCAATATTAAACCATGATAATGAGTTATTTTCCCTTCTTTATTCACCCTTGGTGTTGAATATTCTATAACCCATTTAATACTACCATCTTTTGTTATAATCCTATATTCAAGAGGGGAAGTATAAGGTGAAACATCTTGATCATAGTTCTTAAGTGGTTCTACTTCAAGATCATTAGGATGGATAATTTTTCTATAGTCAATTTTTCTAGAATAGAATTCATCAGGACTATAACCAAATATGTTAACATTCTTTGAAACATATTCTACGGGCCAATCTTCTTCATTGCGCCACAAGAAAATTACAGCAGGACTTAATTCAATAATTCGATTAATTTCCTGTCTTTCGTGAAAGGCTTCTTCTAAAGCTTGTTCAGCTTGTAATCTTTCCAAAGCATTTGTCAAGATATGAGCAATTGATTCGAAAAATGCTATGTCCTCTTTTTGTAGTTCTTTAGGTTCATTTGCTGAAAGTTGTAAAGCACCAATTACATTATTATTCTTGTCAAGAATAGGCCAAGAGAGTAAAGCTATAATATTAAATAATTCCAAACGTGACTGATATTTCTGTAAAACAGATTCATTTCTTGCATTACCAGTAAAGATTGGTTTCTTATTTCTTATGACATAAGAGATTATGTATTTATCATCTGATACTCTAATAGGGCTTAATTCTCTTGTTAAATGATCAGGAATTCCATATACAGCTATAGGTACTAAGGCATCCAGATCCTTATCCAGTATTCTTAATGTTCCAAAATTAAAATCAAGTTCTTCCAATAAATCTGTTAGAACACGATTGCAAAACTCATGAATATCGGTAGTTTGGATAGCAGCATTAGCTATTTTCTGAAAAACTCTTCTTTCTCGTTCCTTTGCTACCTCAGTTATTTTTCTTTCTGTTATATCTCTCAATATGCTTTGAAGTAGCTTTCTATTAGTAACATGATCCACTATCAATGAAAGATTTATTTCTGCATGAAATAACTCCCCAGACTTATTTCGGAAAGCTCGTTCATAAATTGGCAGAGTTTTCCCACTTAATAAAGCAGCTAATTTACTTTCGCTATCTTCCTTATCACTCTCTGCTACAAAATCTCTAGCTGTAAAATTCTTCATCTCATCTTTTGTAAAACCAAATAAATCCATTGCTTTTTGATTTACCATTTCAAACTTCATGGTTTCTACATCAGTAAGAAATATAGCATCATTTGTTCTTTCAAATAATAAATTAAAACGTTTTTTAAGTAAATTTAACTCTTCTTTAGTATTCTTTAGCTCTTCTAAAATAACATCCTTGTTTCCACTAATTATTTTATTATTTTCTTTAGGCTTTTTATTTTTCTTAGCCTTCCTGTTCATAATGTGGAACACTCAACCCTTAATTGTAACTTAATATCAAATAGGTTTACTTTGTTACACTGTTGCTTTATTTTTTTAATCTGATAATGTATAACAAAAGCAATCTCTTATGTGCACATCTCTTATTTCACTTTTTTGTTTTCAACATAAAACGGAATAAAAATAGAAACTATTTTGAAACTATGTTTTTTAGCAGTAAATTTTGTATTATCGATATATGATATTTTGTTGTCAGAACAGCTGTCATTACATTTTTAAAGAAAATTTACTTAGTATATATTGAATTCCTGGGATCCTCGTACTCGAGCACTCAAAATCATAATTCGAATATTTGCTTGTTCCAGGGCCAGAGGGGATCCCTGGGAGGTTTACTCAAAAATGAAGCTAAATATAAAGAACAAAATTCTAACTTTGATCATTCTTGCAAGTTTGATCTTTGTTAGTAGTGCTAGTATTTCGAATAGTCATGCAGCAACAACTACTGCTGATGTAGAAATTTTTCTTGACGTGACTATTTTATCGACAGCCGATGTCGATATTGATATCGATAACTCTGTTTTACTATCGAAAATGTCTAGGCAAGCACTCCTTGATACAGAGCATATAAGCAATATGCAAATAACAAAGACTGGTTTGCGAATGACTATTAAATCTGAGTTATCAATCACTTCTTCAGATGTTGATGATGTTAGCATTGATCCTGCTGTTGAAGTACAAGATGATGTAAGCTCTTGGCAGTTAGAATTTTTCCTTGACAAGGGAACTCCTTACATCAAAAACGAAACAGACCAAACAGATGCTTATACTATCACCAATGATTTTAATTCAAACACTTACAATCTTTTAGCTATTCCAAGAGCTAGAAGTAATTCTACAAGTGCAACAACCATAACGATTAGTTATGCTGATTCTTTATCAGCTAATATTTCTGATGCAGCTGATACGACTAATACCACAATTCTCAACGAATTGGTTCCGGTTCAAAAATTCCTCTTTTACCGGTTAGACTTGGAGCAAACAAATAGCTCGAGACCTTACATTCTTCACATTGCTTTTGATGAGCTTATGTGTGATGCTATTTACATCTACTCTCTTCCTTCTACTCAAGATTTTAGAGATGAACGATATGAAGAGATTACAATGGGTTTAGACGTTGATCCTATTAATATTTCAGCTTTAAGTGATACAACTGAATGGCAGAAAATCTACAAACTTGGAGCTGACTATACCGAAGATTTTCAAGATAATACCGTTAAAGGTGTTGGCTTTGAAACTGCTGATGAATTTGAGAATGCTTTGTACGAAGCCTGGGTTAAGATCATCAATAATGAAATTGGTGGAATGCTACATGCAAAAGCTATTACTATTGGTGACATCGATGATTACAAACTAACTGAATGTGTGACGAAATGTACCTGTCCCCCTCCTTTATCTAAAGACATTTATGATACTCTTCGAGTTGAGAAGAATGAAGCAAGTGCTCCAGAAGTGTATGTAAAAGAAACCAGGGATAACACCATTCGAAGATTTACCATCACCACAGCTATCAAACCAAATGTTCTCAAAGAGAACGATGATGCTGAAGGAATTAGCGATGTATCTAATGCTCTAATTGCTGCTGCACAAAGGTCTAAAGGCAGCTCAACTAGTTTTGCAACAAATATTCTGGACAAAGTTACAGGTGCAACTCAAAAAATCTGCGAACCTCTTGCAGCTTTTATGGTTCGTGCAAGATTGAAAGCTTACGAGATAGGTCTTAGTGATGCTGCGATTTTAGCAATAATTATTGTTGCTTCTGGTGTTGGTGGTATTGGACTCATTGCCACTATTGCTTACTTTGCAACTAGGAAATAATTTGGAGGATTTACTAAGTTGAAGAAAAGAACAATTTGTATAGTCCTCATAATTTATCTTTTTGTTATGCCTGCAGCAATAGGTATTTTTGCTGCTGCAGCAACAACTGAAGATGAACTACTAGCAGAATTCGCTGCTAATCCTGAAAACTTGATTCCTGACATGGTCCTCATTTCAACTGCAACTGTTGAAGTTGATTATGACTATATGAGCAAAGGACTCAGTACTAAACGAATTCACACTGTGACTACTACTCTTCTAATGCCAAACATTGAGAAGGATAGCGATTTACTAGGAATTCTTCCAATCTATGACGAAAACGAAGATCTAGAAGATTGGGGCATTCCACAGCTGACAGGTGCTAAGAATCACCTGGTGAAGAATGCAACAGAGAAAGTTTACACAAAGCTAGATATTACTAATGACTTTTCCATTGAAAGTGAGCAATACCTGCTTTTCGATTCTCTCGAGACAGAAGTTGTTACTTCAACAACTACTATCACAGCAAGTTTTGGTAAAACATCTGCTGCAAATATCTCTGATTCAAGTGAAACTTACAACAAGACTCTTACCAGTAATACTATCTATGCAGAAAGGACCACACTTTGGTACAATCTTTTCTGTGAAACAAATGAAACATTTCCATACTGTATCAACGTTGAAGCTAAAAATATTGATATCCATGGATTCTATGTCTTCCATTTTGATAATAATAAAATGGTTACTGATAATCGCTATGATGTCATGTTTTTAGATACTGATGAAACCGAAGTTTCTCCTGATGCTTTTAGTGCCTTTTCAACTGAAGAAGTTCTTGGTCGCAATATGATTAGACTTCAAGCTCTTCCTAATCTTGATTTAGGTCTTAATCCTTGCCAAACAACTGTTGACGATCTCAATAGCTCAAAAATGCTTTCAACTGTTAGCAATCTTGAGCTTCAAAAAGATATGCATGTTGTTATGCGAGGTTGGAAAACTGGTAATGAGCTGGAAGCCAGCCTGAAACTTTCTTGGCGTCAACAATTAGATCTTAAGACTGGTGATAGGATTGCAGGTTACAATTTAACAAAATCCTATTTCCAAAATACTATCAACCAAGGTCTAGTTAAACTGATCAAAAAGGAACTCAAAGAGCAACTGAAAACATCCAGTAATTATAATGTCTTGGTTAGTAGAGCCATGGGTAAGTATCTACCTATCTGTGCTATTACTAATCGAGATGAAGTTTTTGATGATCTGGGAACTAGTATCTATGCTGCTGGTTTCTGGGACACAATCAAAGATGGAATCAAGAGAGTCACTACAGGTATTGTTACTGTTGCTAAAAAAATCATTGATGCTCCTGCAAAAACAATCGAATCGCTAGGTGATTCTGCTGCTAAAATTATTACGCCAGTAGCTCAAACATACCAAGCCATTGCTGAACCAGTCACCAATATGATCAAAGATTCCGTAGGTCACGTTACCAACGGAATCGTGGGCGTTGCAGGTGCAGCAAAAGAGCTGGGAGTTGGCATGGCTAAAAACTTGAAATGGGCTCTAATGATTGGTTTACCTGTTATAGGTGTTCTTGCCATTGCTGGCTTAGGAATCTATCTTGGTGTCTTAAAACCAAAGAGGGCTTGATCTTGCTCTCTTTTTTCTCTT
>JAUVZH010000094.1 GCA_030602675.1 Candidatus Heimdallarchaeota archaeon
TTAGATTACTTCATTAAAAAAAGGATTCAAGTAAATACAACCAATTAATTATTTGAATCATCTCGAACTTCTTTAAAGTTTCCACTTTTTCTATTTAAATTCCTCAAACATATACTTCCAAGTCTTCTTGAGAACGAATCTCCACCACTAATTGTTGACTAGACTTTTAAAAACCCAATAATGAAAAATCATTGATTGAAAAGTAATTCTTCTGTTTGGATATTTAGAAGAAGAGAATGAAATATTGTCACAAAAAATCGGATGAAAAAGAACGAAAAACAACCAAATCACAAAAAAATGGACGAGAGGAAAAACGAAGGAAAAAAAGAACTCGGAAACAGGAAAGGAGATAACCTCTTTCAAGGAAAGAACGATTCCTAAAGCCCAGCTCAGCAAAACAACCATATATCAAACCCAAACAACTGTTAGATTTGTTTCTCATTGCTGAAATCTTCGAACAGTCCCCTCTGATAAGTTTGTATATTGATTTAACGATTTCTTTAATTTTTTTCTAAATCCTCTAACCAAATATGTTTGTAATTAACTACATTAACACTAAATCTTTCATACTTACCAAAAGTTCTCAGAAATTTACCTAATAATTTGTTTGAATAACTTCCACTTCTATTTGTAATTCCAAATAATTCTTTTCTTAATATTAGTAACTCTTCGTTGGATTGATATAACCTTGCTCCATTAACTGTTGGAATTAAACAAGCAGCTAATCTAGAAAAATCAGTAGAGGGTTTTAATGGAAGTCTAATAGGGGTTGAAGATGCAGACCGAAATAAGAGATTTTTTTCGTACTTTAACAGTAACAGCATTAATTTTGTATTGGTTCTATGTAGATGTTTTAGTAATTTCTTGATTGTTATACCATAAGATGTCTGATATTGTTGTAACTCTTGGCTAGTAAATAAACTAGCTTTTGAATTGATATTTCTGAAATAAGTTTCTAATCCAAGCACTGCTACAGTTGGTAGAAATTGAAAGTCAAAATAGCCATCAGCAGTTATTTTATTTGAATTAAATCCACGAAACTCATAATTTTGAGTTGATTTTTGCATATAGTTAAGGAAATCTTTTAGCTTTTTGGGATGATTTGAACCTATTAAATCAGCGAAATTAATCTTGTTTTTTGCTAAAATATTTACTTGATATCCTCCATTTGTTTTTGTGAAAAAGTTAGATTCGATATTATTACTAGATAAATAATTTTGAAAATCTTTAGTGTATACTTTACTCATGGAACAAAAAACAATCTGGTTCTTAAACGAGCCATCTGCATCGAATGCCCCACGCCAGTAGAGATTGCGAAACGGATCTCCTATGTGCTGGAAAAGGACAGGTTCTCGTAAAGAATCATACTTTGGTTCATCAATCGACTGGTTAGTGATGAAGTTGAACAATCGTACTGCCCAGAGGAGATTGAGTTTTACTATCCACGCACCGCCTGTTTTCATTAACTTCCCTTTCTTTGAGAATAAATCATTCAACATATTAGATATGAATTCTATGTGTTCTTTTGTTTCATCCGCGATGATTATCCAGTAATCCCGAAGATTCCCATCCCCATTACAGATACCGCAAAGATAAGCAAGTTTGCTAGTAATTTTAGTTGGGAAAGTGAATGCTTCTCCACGGGCACTAGTGAAGTGAAGGAGGTTTTTATTACAAAAAGAAAGAAGAGTTGGTTCTAATTCGAAGCTACACCGAAAGATTGGGAATGGCAAGGAACCTTTCGCAAGGTAGTTCAGGATGATCTCTTTCCATTGCATGATCGACTTGTTGATGGACTTATAGAAATAATCGCGAACTGCTTCGCTAATGAGGAGAATATTCTTTTGAATTAACTCTTGCATTTCTTTATTAATTACTAGAAAAGGAAATCGAGCGATAATCCGGTCAGAGCTTTTCACACGAACGAAATCGACCTTACGAACCATGATACCATACAGATTTGTGAAAGAAAGGTCTTCATTAATAACGCGTTTTAGTCCTTCCTGTTCTATGAGTGTATTTGCGGTTTCCCAGTTGTTATAGTTAATTGGATGTTTATCTAATAATTGGGGATCATTAGTCCAAGTAAGTGTCATACTATCCTCATCTTCATCTGATAATTAATAATCTCAAATAATAAACATCACACAAAATAATCTAGTTTGCTCATTTCGGAGGAAGAGAAATCTCCTTTGTTATAAATATGCGACCATTTTTGTCTTCCACGAAGACAATATAATCACCTGTCGAAATTGCTAATTTTCTCCTAATATCAGCTGGTATTGATACTTGCCCTTGTCTTGTGACTTTTGAACTACCTATAAATTTCATAAATTTCCCTCTTAGGAATTTGCTTTCTATTCTTTGTATTGTAAAAATAATATATAAAGTATTATTAGAACTATTAGTGGGGGGTTTATATATATTAAAATTATTATATTTAGTAGAAATAATAAATATAATAAGTGATTAGCATGACGGGAATATCAAGAAAATTTAAACGGATAATCATCCTCGCCCAAACACCCATCAGTAAAACGGGAAATGGTCCAGCTGTTGGAGGGAAAGTAAACAATTTATTACTTTTAGGAAATGGTTCAGAGAAAGACAATGGAAATGGAAAAAGATACTTAGTAAAAGGCATTCGTGGTTGGATCAATCATGCAATGATGGCAATAGCGAAAGAAGAAGGAAAAGAAGTCTGTCACACATCAGATAAAATAGAAACTCAAAAAGGGGAAAACCTACTACCGGAAGGATTCCATGCTAACGGTAAATGCTACCCAGAAAAAGAGTGCATCAAGCACAGACTAATGGGATCAATAGTAAAACAATCCAAGCTGAAATTTGAACCAGTGATAATTGTTTCAGAAGCAAACAGCAGAGGAAAGAGGGAAACAATCACCCAAGCAGTTCATATAGCAACAGAACGAAGAAACGCACTAAAGAGCAAGTCAAAGTTCAGCATACAAGACTTCGGAGAGAGATACTTCTCAAGGGAACTGACAATAAAGATAGAATTGCTAGAAGAACTAACTAGAGAGGAATTAGGCTTTTTACTAAAAGCAATACTCTATGCACCAGAACTAGGACTAGGAGCAAGTGTGAACAATGGAGGAGGAAGAGTACAACTGAAGCAAATAACACTCCAAGAAGTAGTTAGAAGCAGAGGATTTGACAAGCAAGGAAAAGTAATCGAAGAAGAAAAAACTCGAAACCTATGGAAAGAAATGGAGGAAGGGATGAAAGCATGGCCAGCAGCAGCAAACGCTTAAGACTAATAGGAGAAGTAATCACACCAATAGTCGTTAACTCTCCTTTTTTCTATATCAAGGGATGTAAAATCACTGTCACAAAAGAACCTCGAGAAAATGAAAGAGGATACCTACCATACCCGAAGAAGAGCCACTATGGGAAACTCATCAAAGGAGTAAGAAAAGCACCAACAATAAGAAAATGCTTTCAGGGATTCATAGTTGTAGATTTTCCAAGAAACAACAATCAAGCAAGAGAGAAATTACAATGGTTCTTATCACTAGAAGGTTTGGGAGCACATCAAAATAACGGGATGGGAAAAATAAAGTGGGTAGAGAAAAAAGAAATCATCCCACGTAGAAAACAACCTTTAGAGAAAAAACTAAAGATACGTAAAGGACTAGGACACCACCCAAAACCACTGCAAACAGCAATCAAAGCACTCCTACTACATGATTTTGTGCACACAGAAAAACACGACAGCAAGATCTATCAAGAGGTAGAGATAACGAGCAGCTTCATTCGAGAAGCATGTAAGAAACATCATACAAATGGAGAGGAAAGATCAAACAATTGGCTCATACCAATAATCAAGAAATATGATGGAATAGCGTCTTTCTTAAGCAGAAGGATTCCAAGAAAAGAAGAGAGAAGATATGACTATGAGAATGGGGAAATAGACTGTAAGAAACTAGCAGAAGAAATAGCGACCAAACAACACTCAGTTTACGTGCTCTATAACTATATCTACTACAACAAAACAATGGCAAGGTTCTACGAAACAATAACTTTTGCAAACAACAAACTGAAAACACATCTACTACTCGCAGTTAACCTATTAATCAATGATTTTAAAAAGGGAAAATTAACACTCGAGAATAATAGAGTAAAGATAGTTTCACAACCGACTAGAGATAAAGGAGAAACCGAAAAACCTATATCTGAGTCAAAGGTGCTGAAACGCATCTACTCAGCGAAAAAAGGGGTAGAAAAACAAACTACTACCCTGCAGGAACGGTCTGTGAGGGATGAAAACCGTCCAAGAAACACAGAAAAAAACCACTTGCGCTGAGATAACTAAACAAAAAAAGAAAATAAAATTTAGTGAGTTGTATTCCCATGGTTCGTATTAAAAATCCCGATGAGATTCGCGACATGGTCAAGAATCATCCTATGGATCTTCGTCGTGTCTTTAGTATTGCCGCTCATATTGATCATGGCAAGACCACTACTAGCGATTACCTTCTTCGCCGGGCTGGTCTTATGTCCGATCATGATGCTGGTCAAAAGCTTATGACCGACTCTGATGAGGAAGAACAAGAACGAGGTATTACTATTTTTACCAGCGTTGTTCTTCTTAGTTACGAGCGTGATGACAAGAATTACTTGTTTGAGATTAATGACACTCCTGGTCACATTAGTTTTACTGGTGAGGTTAGTCGTGCTCTTCGTGGTAGCGATGGTGCTATTATTCTTGTTGACGCTCTTGAAGGTTTAATGACCCAGACTATTACTAATATCCAACTTGCTGTTGGTTCAGAAATGTGCAAACCTGTTTTATTCATTAACAAGGTTGATCGTTTGATTAGTGAGTTAAAGCTTCCTCCCAACAAAGTTTTCGAGCGTATTGATACCATTATCAGCCAAGTTAACGAGCAAATCAAAAAGTTTGCTTCTCCTGAATTTGGCAAGAAATGGCAAGTTTCATTTACTAAGAACAGTGTTGCTATAGGTTCTGCTAAAGATGGTTGGGCTTTTACTCTTGCTATTTTGAAGGAAGCTGGTTACAAGGACCCCAGCATTGTTTTTGAAAAGTATGCTGAAGATGACAGACAATGGCTTCGTGATAATCTTCATCTTGAAGACGCCTTATTACGTATGGTCATCGAGCATTTACCAAATCCTGCTGAAGCTCAGAAATACAAGATTCCCCACATCTGGTCTGGTGACATTGACTCCAAAGTAGGACAATCACTAATCAACTGTGATCGTAATGGTCCTCTTAGTGGTATGATTACTAAAATCTTTATTGATCCTAAGAGTAAACGTCCAACTTTAATTGGTCGAATTTTCTCCGGGACGATTAGAGCTGGTCAAGATCTTGAGTTAATTGGTCAGAAGAAGAAAGTACCAGTCAAACGTCTTGGTGTTATGGAAATTACTGATATCCTTGACTGTGATGAAATTCCAGCAGGAAACTTATTCGCAGTTTACGGATTCATTGCTCCAAGCGGTGAATCATTCAGAGAACCTGGATCAAATACCCCAGGATATGAAGATATTTCCTATGCTGCAGAACCGGTTGTCAGTCGAGCTATTGAGGCTATTGATCCTCAAGACATCGCCAAACTTGGTGAAGTTGTTAGCAAGTGGATTATGGCTGATCCAACAGCTACTTTCAGACATGATAAAGAAAGTAACAAGTATATTCTATCAGGTATTGATCCTTTGCAAATTGAAATTCTAACAAAGAGAATTCATGAGCAAGTAAAAATCCGTATCTTTGATCCAATCATTGTTTACCGTGAAATGATAAACAGAGCTGGTATAGAAATTCACACTAAATCTCCTAACGGTCACAATCGTTTGAAATTGTTCATTGAACCTTTAGATGACAAAGCTATCGATCTTATAAAATCAAAAGAGATAACAATGGACCAAAACGAAAAAGTTCGTGCAGGTATTCTCCGTGATAAAGCCGGTTGGGATGCCAAATTCGCCCGAAAAATTTGGGACATTGAAGGACACAACATGATCATTAATGCTAGTTCTGGTGTCCAAAGAATGGATCGAATTAAACAGTATGTCATTCAAATCTTCAAAGACTTCACTTACTCTGCAGCTGTTGCCAAAGAACCAACCCTTGGTCTAAAGGTTGTCATCACAGATGCTACAATACACACAGATCCTGCTCATACAGGCTTTTCAGAAATTCTAGGTATGACAACTTCAGCTTTGAATATATCATTTCTAACTGCAGATCCTCATATCTATGAACCAATGTTAAATGTGGACATAAAAACTCCTAAGGATTTCATGGGTTCAGTTATGGGTCTTATCAGTCAGCACCGAGGTCGTATAGAAGAAACAGTTGAAGAAGATGATCAAGTTAGAGTTAAAGGTGTTCTACCAACTTCTGAAACTATCGGTGATTTTGCAGACAAGTTACGAAGTGCTACTTCTGGTCGAAGCTTCTGGGGTTACCAGTTCAAAGCATTTGAACCATTACCTTCAAGCCTTGAAACTGAAATCATTTTAGATGTTCGTAAGCGCAAAGGTTTACCAGAAGAAATTCCTACCCCAGAAAATTGGGGAAGATTTATCTATAAAAGACAATAAGCAAATTGAGAGTTTTTACTCTCAAATTTATTTCTTTTTTTATTTTTATCTTTAATACATCCAGAACTTAATGTTTTCGTGCGTATCTCCAAAGATAGAGAGAAGCCATATGTTCTATATGGTTTCCAACGTTCAGCGAATTTCTCCAGCTCTTTAGGTTTAGGGAGTTCATTAAAACCATAAAGTAACATTATTGCTCGTCTTAATCCTAAGTCATCAGGAGCAAAAACATCTTCGCGAGCAAGTGAAAAAATTAAAAACATTTGAGCAGTCCAACGTCCTATACCCTTTATTTGTACTAGTTCTGTAATAATCTCTTCATCGGTCATTTGGTCAAATTTCTCTGGTTTGATAGTTTTATCAATAAATTTCTCAGCAAGGTTATCTAAATAAGTTCTTTTTTGCCTTGAGATACCTACAGATTGCAAAACATTCTCATTTAGTTTTATATGTTCTTTTGGAGATATTTTTTCATTAGGAAAGAGTTTCTTATATTTCTCATAAATGGTTTTAGCAGCTTTCCAACTTATCTGTTGATAAATCATCGCTTCTACTAATGAAACAAAATAATCAGTGCTTTTTGAAAGTTCAATCTTACCCTCTTTCTCAATAATTCCTTTCAATGTTTCATCTTTCTTTAGTAATTCAAAAACATTATTCATTTTTAGTTTTAAATAAAGAAGGAAATAAAAAATTTGTTAAAAAAACAAAATATGTGGGATAAGTGTAATCAATTAGAGTTTCTCAAAATCGTCTTTACCGGCACCACATATTGGACATACCCAATCATCAGGTAAATCTTCAAAAGCTGTTCCAGGAGCTATGCCAGAATCAGGATCACCCTTATCAGGATCGTAAATATAACCGCATACGGTACATTCGTATTTTTCCATGTTATTTTTTTCTCCTTTAGTTTTCTCAACTTACGTTGTTAAAATTAAGGTTCTGTTAATTTGGAGAACTTAATCGCTATATAAAAACATACTGTTTTATCATTTAAACTCATTACTTTTTATTCTTTCTTGATTTTTTCATCGGTTCATTTAGAGCTTTATAAAATAAAAGTTCTGAGTGTTTGTTTGAGTTAGAATTAGAGCTATGGCATAAGGGGATAATTGTAATGAAAATCTGCATGATAACTGACACCTATCATCCTACCTTCGATGGTATCGTTCGCTATCTAGATTATCTGATTCCAGAGTTACTTAAACAAGGCCATGAAGTGTCTATTGTCTGCCCCCACTTTAAAGGTGAGAAGCACATTTCTTCCCCAAGAGAAAATTTGAAAATAATTCGAACTTTTACTTCTCGCTTTAAAGTAAATGCCTATGTTTTTGCCCTTCCAGACTGGCGACTTACTAGGGCCATACGAAAGTCGGATATAGTTGTTTTGCATTCTTTGATGCCCTTAGGATCAGTTGGTGGTTTGGTTGCTAAGTTCTTCCGCAAAAAAGTAGGCTTGTTTTGCCACCACGATGAACGGGTAATTCTTCAAGATATTATTAAACTCAGACCATTCTTTGTTCGCTTTCTATTTTGGCTGATCCGAAAATACTATACTAAGATTGTCAATGTCTTTTTCCATGCAACTGAGCGTTTTCGTCGCAAATTGGTTTGGTTTGATGCACCTGAAGACAAAATCTACCATACTACTTTTGCCATTAATTCTAACTCCTTCCACCCCAAACCAGAGTTTGATTTACGTAAACGTTATGGTATTCCAAAAAAAGCCATCATTTCTTGTTATCTTGGACGTTTATCAGTTGAAAAAAATGTTGACAATATAATTTCAGCTATGGATGATGCTATGGATCAAAACCCAAATCTTTACGGATTGATAGTTGGTGGTGGTCCCGATCAGGAACTTTTCATTAATCATCCAAGGAAAAATAATGATCGTTTTATCTTCAC
>JAUVZH010000392.1 GCA_030602675.1 Candidatus Heimdallarchaeota archaeon
TTCATTTTTATAATAATTAGTTTTTTCTTTTCCTATAAAGAATGGTTTAATTATAAGAAAAAAGATTAGTTAATAGCGTTCGTAGTGAAATAAATAGACAAGAATAAGAAGGGAAATAAATTGAGTGAAGATGCAAAAAACCTGCTTTTAAGATTAAAAAAAGAGAAAAAGATTAACAAACAAATCGAGCTCATACAGAAACTAAGAGACTATAATCAAGAGGATATTGTAAATAGCGTACTTTTGAAACACCTTGAAAGTAAGGATCATGATACATTAAGATTGGAAATACTAAGCGTTCTTAATTACGATGATGAACAAATCATCAAACCTTTAGTTGCCATGGTAAATAATTCAAAAGAAATTCTTTCCATTAAGGAGAAAGCTGTAACATTACTGGGTCAAAGCAGGAACAAAAAAGCCATGAAGGCATTAATGTCTGCATCTAAGAAAGTAAAGGATCCAAAACTATTAGACAATATTGTCTATGCTCTCACCTTCTTTAATGATACAGGCGTTGTAAAGCCCATAATAAAAGCATTACATAATGATGAACTGAGAATACAAGTTTTAACTGGACTCGCTAGAAATGAACATCTAGTATTAACATCAAATGCCATACTTAAGGAATTAGCCACAATAGAAATCACAAAAAGCTTTGAAAAATTACATCATGATCAAATCATCAATATAATATTAGATGAATTTAAATTTCAAAATAAGGGAGAATTTCAAGCAGCAATTTACAACAAATCAATCAACAAGAAAATTGATAAATACCGGAAGAAACAAAATGAAATCGCAAAGGCCTTGAAAAAAGTATCATAGTAAGGTCTTATTATTTCTATTTTACATAAAATTATCATTTTGCAGCTAACTTTATTTTTAAATACTTAAACATTCAAAATATATTTAATGTTTAAATGGCATAAACAAAAGACAAATTCTAAAGCTTATGATTATGATCCGAAATATTAGTTCCCCCTTCCACAAAAAAATAGGAACTCTCAAAGATTGCGATTCAATGTCTGTTTTCATCGTTTCTGCGATTTAGCTTTGTTCAAATCCCCCTTAAAAAGGTGCCAATTCAACAACCTAAGGTTGAATTGGCCTCTACCCTCCCTTTTGATTCATTCTTCTATTCGCTAAGTTTTTCTGTAGATAGCATTAGACCTGCTATATTTGAGGGAGTAAAGAACCCATCAAAATCACCAAATCTTTGAATGTATTCTATGATATGGTTGGCTGCTTCAGTAGGTAAAGTGAAAATTTGTTTAATACCTTCTTCTTCACTTCCCAAAATCTCATCAGTTGTGAATTTCACTCCTCGAGATTTTTGTATTTCTACAACTTTATCAATATCTGTTACTACATATGCTAGATGATGAACTCGACTACTATATTTTTGACAATATTTCTCTACAATAGAATCATTGGATAAGCCCTCGCTTATCACAATTATTGGATGTGATTCATGGAGCTTTAAAGCAATAGTTATGGCGTTTGAAGATACTACTTCAAAGCTCTTGAAAAGACGATAAGGTAGATGATTTGTGAGCTCTGTCATTAACTTCTCTCTTTCTCCTCTCTTCACTCTATAAGCAACATGGTCCAACTTTACAATATATTTGTCTATTCCAGATTCTTTTCTATCTTTTTCTGTTTTCTTAAATTCCTCGAGCATTTTTAATCCTCCAAAATGAGAACATTTAACTTAGAATTCGTTTACACTAATTTTAAATTAATCGTTAAAAAAGTAAAGTGAATTTAAAGATTAAAAAGAACAATTGAACAACAATACTCAAAAATAGTTTTACATTTATCATTTCATAAAAAAACTTGGAGTTCGTAAAATTGGATATAACTAAAGAAATTCAAGACTTTCTATTGAAGGAAGGGAAAGAACGTTTTCTAAAATATGTTGCTTATCATACAACTTCAGATGAAAACACAGGAACTTTTCCTTCTACAGAAAGGCAATTTGAACTTGGAAAAGAATTGGCAAAAGAATTGAAAGAATTAGGTTTCCAGAATGTTGTATTAGATGAATTTTGTTTTGTTTATGGTAACCTTCCAGCTAGCAAAGGTCATGAAAAAGCTCAAGCAATTGGATTGGTTGCGCATATGGATACATCACCAGCTGAGAGTGGATTAAACGTAAAACCAGTTATTCACGAAAAGTATGATGGTAGTCCAATCAAATACTCAAAAAACTCAGAAATAATTCTAACAAAGGAAGATTCACCAGAACTGGAAAAATTCATAGGAATGGATATCATCACATCCTCTGGAGATACACTTTTAGGAGCTGATGATAAAGCAGGGATTGCCGGAATAATGGCTGCTGCAGCTGCATGGCAAAAGCATCCTGAATTAGAACATGGACCAATTACTGTTTGTTTTACACCAGATGAGGAGATTGGACATGGTACAACTAAAATAAACATGGACAAATTGCCAAAATACTGCTATACTTTTGATGGTGGAGAAATGGGTGAGTTAGAATTCGAATGCTTTGATGCTTGGAAAGCAACAATAAACTTCAAAGGTATAGGTGTTCATCCTGGATATGCAAAAAATCTTATGGTTAATGCTATTGAAATTGCATCAAGATTTGTTGCACAAATACCAGAAGCTGAAACACCACAACATACTGAGAAACGAGAAGGCTTTTATCACTTGTATGCTATGGATGGTGATTGTGTACAAGCAAAAACGATTTTCATTTTGAGAGATTTTGAAAAAGCAAACAATGAAAAACGCATCAAATATCTCAAAGATTTGAAAGAAGCTTTTGAAACAAGATATCCTGAACTAAAGATCGAACAGAAGTTTGAACATTCTTATGAGAATATGATTATTTATTTGAAAGATCATCAGGAAGTAATTGATAAAGCAGCAGAAGCAATAGAAATGACTGGTCTCGAATTACACAAAACCATAATCCGTGGTGGAACAGATGGTGCAAGATTAAGTGCACGAGGTATTCCTACACCAAATCTTTTTGCTGGTGGGATATTATTCCATTCCTTGAAGGAATATATTCCAGAACAAGTACTTCAAAAATTAGCTGAGACAATTCTCCACCTTGGGAATAATTGGATAAAATAGAGCTAAATATTATCAGTTAAAATCTTCAAAAAATAATCCAAACTGTTGCTAGAAAAACCTACCACTATCTAGAGGTAATTAAAACCAGTGCCACCAGAAAGTGGACTCAAGATATGTGGTAAGGTTAAACATTACTAGCAACCTTTAAAGTCTATTAAAGACAAGGTTTGAGTTTTCCTATTAAATAGGTAATCTACTTAGGTTAGTTTTTTAATAAAACTAATTTGTTTTTACAGTAAAACTAGTTTGGCAAAATTCTAATTGCATTTTCCAAAGAATTCTTTTGTTTTCAAGTATTCGGAGATATCTTT
>JAUVZH010000067.1 GCA_030602675.1 Candidatus Heimdallarchaeota archaeon
TTCGTTCAAAAGAAATAGTTGAAACAATTTCTAAAAATATTTCATATTTGTCAGATTCATCAACTAAACAATTCACAATAACAGGAACTCGACCAGGTACTTCTGTTGTAGCTTCATGGGTTTTACTCCAGAAAATGGGTGAATCTTATATTCTTGAACGCATTAGAGAATCTTTAGAAGTAACACAATACTTGGTTCAAAAATTAAAGGCTACTCAGAAGATAGAGTTAGTATTTGATCCAACGATAAATATTATTGGATTTACAAATACAAAAATACAAAATGTCGATTTAGTTAAAGAATTAGAAAAGAAAGGATGGCATCTATCTATATACTCAAACTGGATAAGAATTGTAGTTATGCCACATGTAACAAAAGAAACGATTGATAATTTCATTAAAGATCTTGAAATACTATTACTAGGAGATTGAATAATGACAAGATTTAGACCATCTAACCATTCATCAAAAATAGAAATTACAGGTACGAAATCTGATCTATTAGCTGGTAAAAGAATAGTCATTGGAATGACTGGAAGTGTTGCAGTCTTAGAAATCGTTCATCTTGCTCGTTTGTTAATGAGGAATGGTGCTGAAATTTATGTTGCTATGTCTGCTGCAGCAATGGATTTAATTCAACCTGATTTAGTTGAATGGGCAGTTGGAAACCCAGTTATTACAAAACTAACTGGACAAATCGAACATGTTCATCTCTGTGGAAAACATCCCGATAAAGCTGATCTACTTTTAATTGCCCCCTCGACAGCTAATACAATTGGCAAAATTGCAAATGGAATCGATGATACTGTTGTAACTACTTTTGCTACTACAGCTTTTGGAACAGGTATACCAATAGCTATTGTACCAGCAATGCATGCGACAATGTATGATAATCCTATGGTTGTTGAGAACATTAAGAAGCTAAAGAAAAATGGTGTTCAATTTATAGGTCCAAGAAAAGAAGAAGGAAAAGCAAAAATCGCCAAAAATGAAGAAATACTTCAAGAAATTATAGGAATTCTTACACCAAATGATTTAGCAAAAAAAAAAGTTCTCGTAACAGCCGGTCCAACTAGAATTTGGTTAGATGAAATTAGATTCATTAGTAACCCAAGTACAGGAAAAATGGGTATCAATCTTGCTTTAGAAGCTGCAAGTCGTGGTGCTGAAGTAACTCTTTTATTAGGACCAACTAGTTTAGAAGTTCCCTCTGCAGATATCCACACCATTCATATTGAAACTCCACAAGATATTATTAATTCAATTAATAAGATTAAAGCAATTGATATTTTTATCTCTGCAGCAGCAATTGGAGATTATCAACCTGAAAAGCAAAAAGGTAAAATTCCTTCAAAACAGAAAACACTATCATTGGAATTAAAACAAACTCCGAAAATTATTGATTATGTTAAAGAGAAATTCCCGAAAGCTCGTATTGTTGGTTTTAAAGCAGAAGTTGATGTATCAAAAGATGAACTTGAGAAAAGAGCTCAAAAAAGCTTGATGGAACATAAAATCGATATGGTTGTTGCTAATTATCTAGATAAACCAAAGCAAGGGTTTGCTAGCGAAACAAATGAGGTTATAATTGTACAAAAAAACAAGAAAAGCATAGACGTTCCTCTCAAATTAAAAAGACAAATCTCTAAAAAAATCCTTGATGAATTATTAAGCTAAAAGCTGAAAAATAGTTTGTTGAGAAAAATGGCTGAAACTGATTCTTTTATTCGATTCTTCTTGGGTTGTAAAAGACGTTTCAAGAGGATGTCTGAAGAAAAACTGCAAAAATATCAATTATTAAAAGGACAGGAAATGGTAAAATTTGCAGTTGCAAATGCTCCATTCTTCAAAGATCATTACAAAGATCATGATCTCAATAATGTTTGGGATTTACCCTTAACTAATAAGAAGATTATGATGGATAATTTGACTGATTATAATACCATTAGCTTTACAAAAAAAGAGTTAATTGATTTTGCTACCAGAATTGAGCAAGAACAAAACTATTCAGAAAGATTTCGTGGTTATAATATTGCTATGTCCTCAGGAACTAGTGGTAGTAAAGGTATTGTTATTACGAGTCCAGCTGAAGAAAAATATTTAGCAGCAGCACTTTTTGCACGATTTAGTTTTCCCAAGATTCTTAGAATTAAATGGGTTTTTCTTCTACGAATAACAACACCAGCTTTTCAAGTTAACAGATTTGGACAACGACTTACTCACATAAGTTTACTTTTTACTCTTGAGATGATTAGAAATAAACTCCAAAAATTCCAACCAAATATCCTCTCAGCTCCGCCTTCTATGCTGAAGATTTTAGCAAAAGAAATCAATGAAGGGCGATTAGATATTAGACCTAAACGACTCGTTTCCTATGCTGAAGTACTTCATCCTGATATTAAACAAGAGGTTGAACAAGTATTCAATACCAAGGTTCATCAAATTTATCAAGGTAGTGAAGGAGCTATCGCCATGACTTGTAAATATGGTTCTTTACATATCAATGAAGATCTAATGTATGTACAAACACTGGATCAGAATGGCAATCAAACACCACCGGGTAAACCTTGCTTCAGAATGATTGTGACAGATCTCAATAAAAAATCACAACCAATCATTCGCTTTGAATTAAATGACATTATAACGATTTCACCTGAGAAATGCAAATGTGGTTCATCTTTTCGAGTTATTGAGCAAATAATGGGTAGAGCCGATGATCTATTTTGGGCTCACCGCGATGGTACTGCGGAGTTACAGTATATATTTCCTGATTATATTCGTAGAGCTATTATCTCTAGTTCAGAGGATATTGATGAATATCAAGCAATTCAGAAAGATTACAACAATGTTTTAGTTCGTATTCTCTTGAAAACAAAAGATTGTGATGAAGAAAAAGTTTTCAAGAGCATACAGTTGAAAATACAAGAAGTGTTTTCTTCCTATAATTGTCAAATACCATCAGTAGAAGTAAGATTTGAATCTCCGCAACGCAATCCGAATTCAGATAAATTAATACGGATTCACCGGGCTTTTGATTTGTAATTAAAAAGAGTTCTACAGCGACACAATTATAAATAACTAAACGAACAAAAAACTAATCTCATTGCTCAGGAGATACAAGTCAAATGGCCGACAAAACTCCATTTCTAATTATTAATCCAAATGCTGACAATAAGCGTTTAGAAAAAAAAATAGATACAATTCTAAATTCTGCTAAACGAATCTTCGGTGATTTCAACTATGAACTTACCAGAAAAATGGGTGATGGTATACCTATAAGTAAAAAAGCTGTTGAAAATGGTTACAAAACCCTTGTTGCAGTTGGTGGTGATGGTACTCTTAATGAGCTCATCAATGTTGCTGTAAAAACTGATGTTAAAGTCGGATTGGTTGCCGGTGGAAGCGCTTGTGATTCACACAAAACACATGGAATCCCTCGTAATTTTGATAGAGCTTTTGAAATAATTAGTGAAGGATATTTTGAGAAATTCCCTGTAGGGTTTGCTAAAGGTGATTCTGAAAGGTATTTCATTGAAATGATCAATGGAGCATGTATTGGTAAAGCTTCTGCATCTCTTTTTGATCGTTTTGAATGGGCTCATGGTGAGCTTGGATATGCATATGCTGCAATTAGAGCAGCACTTGAATATTCTCCGATACCAACTAAAATAACTATTGATAATGAAATTGTAAGAGAAGTAAATGCTTCTGCACTAGCAGTTTCCTTAACAGATGTTATTAGTGATTTTGAAATTCTTCCTTTGAATAATCCCCGTTTAGGTGATTTCGCAATTTTCATTTTACGAGATTTGAAAGGATTGAAACTTGTGAGATTTATTTTTAAGGCCATTAATGCTAAACATATTAATCATAGAATATTTGGTAAATATTTTGAAATTCTACGAGGAAAACATGTAGTAGTTGAGAGTGAAGAACCTCATATCTGGGAAAGCGAAGGAGAAATATCTTCAAGAAAATCAAAAAGAATGGAAATTCAGTATATCCCAGATGCTGTTAACATAATTATCCCTGAAGGTTGGAAATATGGTCTTCGAAAAGCTGATAGAACAAAAGCAAAGAAAAGAGTTCTAAAACGTCAACCACCTTTTTGTTAAATTAAATTTTGGTCGAAGTTTTCTCTCGAGCACCTAATGCTTCCAAAATAAAGAATGCTGCATATGATATAATCAGAAGTAGTGCTCCAACAGCATTCGATGGACCAAATTGCCTTACTGATCGTAATTGGTAGAGAGCTACAGTCAATGTTGCTATTGAGCTATTGTTCAAGTAAAAGAAATTTGCAGTTGTAAACTCCCCAATGCTCAATCCAAAAGCAAATGCTACACCGGCGACAAATGTTGGTAAAAGTAAAGGCAAATAGATTTTCTTAAGCTTATAAAACCATTTTGCTCCTAAGGTTTTTGCAGAATCTATAAGTTCAGGATCAATAGTATTCAAACCATTTAGAAGAGCTCTTGTTACAAATGGATATCCAAGCAAACCTTGACTAATAATAATAAATATCCAAGGGTAATTGCTGAAAAAATTGGAATTTATGAAAGTTTGTAAAATCCCAAGTGAAAGCGTAAGAGAAGAAATTGAAATTGGGATATATGTCATTAATTCATAGGATATTGTCCGTTTCTGATGTCTTTTTCTTCCTAAAGCAGCAACGGTGATAACTGCAAGAAAGGTTGCAAGCAATGTTGATCCTAACGCAAAAAGTAATGTATTTAACAATGTCCTTGGAATGGAAATACCAACATAGTTATTAGTTTCAAGTGAAAATATCGTTTTAAAATTATTAAACGTAAAAATGGCATTTTGCGGATCCCAGAAGGATCTCACAAGTATGCTAATTAACGGAGCAATTTCCAGAACAATTCCAAAGATGAAAGCGAATGCTAGTAATAGGTTTGCTTTTTTAGAGAAAAATTGTTTGATGAGAAATTCCTCTCTTGGTTTACTACTAGTAGTCATTGTTTTTTCTTCTTGTGTTCGTTTTCTAATGTTAAACAGGTAAACGAATATTATTGCTAGTATAACTAATAATTGCAATAATGCTAAAGCTGCTGCCAGATTTGTTTCTCCACTTCTAAACTCGGCAAAAATTTGTGTTTCCAATGTTCTAAAGTTACCAATAATTATGATAATTCCAAAGCTCAGAAAACAGAAAATAAAGGTTAACAACGAAGCAGTTAAAATTGGTGGTAAGAATAATGGTAAATATATCCTGAGAAAAAGATGTAAACCTTTACTGCCAGATGTTTTAGCTGCATCTATTATCTCTCTATCGAAGTTCTGATAGTATGCTGATAAATAATGGACGACTAGTGGTATGTTGTAAAAAGCATGAGCTAAAACAATTATGAATAATTGACTACCTAATGCATTCTGCTCACCAAAAATACCTAAAAATCCCATACCTACTAAAACTGATGGTAAAACAAAAGGTACTGTGAAAATCGTTAACAAGAATTTTCTACCTTTGAACTCATACTTTCCAAATAAATAACCAATAGGAATGCCTATGAGAAGAGAAACAGCTGTACTTAAAATTGCTTGAGAGAGTGTAAATGCAAAGAGCTTGTAATAGAAAGGGTCTGAAAAGACACTTGCAAGATATGAAAAAGTAAAACCAGAGTCATCAACTACGCTTGAAATAAGAACTGAGAAAACTGGAAATAGCAAAAATAATACAATGAGTAAAATCGGAGTTAATAGACCTACAATAGTTAAAGTCTTTTTTCCGATTTGTTTAGTCGCCATTGTCTAATACCATGAGCAATTGATATGTCCCAATAATATTTAGGGATTATAAATTTAAGGTACATATAAGATAAATAATAATCAAATCTTTCCATATTAGTTTATTAATACTGAATATATCTAGTAACACTAGTAAAAACTAACGAAATACAAGAAGTTAGGGTCTGAGTAATGCCGTCAATTGAAGTGAAGAATATTAGTAAAGCATTTGAAGATTCAATAGCAATTACAGATATTAGTTTTAAATTGCAAGACGGAGAGCTCATAACTTTACTAGGTCCTAGTGGCAGTGGAAAAACGACCATTCTTAGACTCATAGCTGGATTAATCGAATTAGATTCTGGTGAGATTTTATTTAATGGAAATGATGTTTCAGCTGTTCCTACTGAAGAAAGAAATATCGGTTTTGTTTTTCAATCATATGCATTATTTCCTCATCTAACTGTTGTTGAGAATATTGCTTTTGGTTTAGAAACCAGAAAATGGGAAAAGGAAAAGAAAATTGAACGAGTAAAAGAAATCTTAGAGTTAGTAGGACTCCAAGGTAAAGGTAAGAGATATCCAAGGGAATTAAGTGGAGGTGAGAAATCTCGAGTTGCTCTTGCTAGAGCATTAGCTCCAAATCCTGATTTGCTATTATTAGATGAACCACTCTCAGCTTTAGATATGACTCTAAAGGAATCTCTTAGAGTTGCAATTAAGGAAATTCAGCAAAAAGTGAAAGTTTCAACAATCTATGTAACTCATGATCAAAAAGAAGCCATGGAGATTTCCGATAGAATCATCCTACTCAACAATGGACAAGTTGTTGAATCTGGAACACCACAACACCTTTACCTGCATCCTAGAAAACAGTTCACAGCAGATTTCTTAGGCATTTCAAATATTTTATCTGGGGAAATTACTCAAAAGAAAGAAACGATTCTTCTAAAAACTTCTTTTGGAGTCTTAGAATTACCATCACCAGAAAATAAAGAATCTAAAGTAGGAAGCATAGCAATATTTCCAGAACACATTCTTATTTCAAAAGAAAAAAAGAACGTACAAAATGAATTTCCAGCTAAAATTCTAAAATCCTCTTTTGGTGGTCCATATATAGATATAATAGTTGAATTAAATGATGCAAAATTGGATGTACAAGAACCTAGCTCACAAGTTCAAAAAATGTTCAAAAAAGGTGAAGGTGTTTTTATTACAATCCCAATTGATTCTATAATCCTACTAGAAGAATGATAAGATGATTTAGAAGTAGTAGGTATACCTACTAGTCATCTAAATAAAATTATAATCTAAATAATTGTAAGGCTTCTATTTCACTAACACCTTCAATTTTTTCAAGGATTGCTTCAAGTTCATCTTGTAATCCATCTTGTTCAGCAAAATTGATGTCAACAACGAGAGCTTTCAAACCGAAAGCTATTGGTCGTTCTCCACTTGCAGTTACTTTCATATCTTCTGGGAGAGCTTTTTCTACTCGTTCTTTAATTGTTGCTGGTTCAATTGATGGATCTTCTGGTAAAATTTTATAAGTACCGATAATTCTTGCCAATTTTTTTCATCTCTAATTTTTTTTAACAATTTTATACTGTTATATTTGTTTTTTCTAATTAGCGGTCGTATTGTGAATGCTTTAATATTCTTTGCATTAGTCATTTTTTATCTAAAGGAATAATTGTTAGAACAATTTTCTTATCGTCAATTTCCCAATTCGATGAAATTCCCTCTTTTGAAGTTCCTATTTTAATTGCTGTAGTCAAAGTTTCGGTTTTAATGTAGTCACCCCATTTTTCAAAGGCTATTTTTGTATCCTCATCACCTTTGTAAAAGAGCTTGATATTTTGGGTATATTCTAGGTTTGCTTCTTTTCTCATCGATTGAATTCTTCTAATGATGTCCCTTACTAATCCTTCTTGGATGAGTTCAGGAGTTAACTCTGTTCTGATGAATATTTGACCTTCACTAAAAGCTGCATCTGCGTATCCTTCTTTACCACTTGAGATAATTTCTACAAGCTCTTCATCAATTTCAAAAATACCATTTTCAGTTTCAAGTTTGAATTTATGATTTTTCTTTAGTTCTATAACTGCATCATTTGCTTTTTCTCCAGCAAGATTTTTTATAGCATTACCAATAATTGGTGCGTCTTGTTTGAATATAGGTCCAAGCAATCGGAATTTTGGTTTGAACTGATAATCAACCATTTCCTCAAATTCAGTTTGGAAATTCACAGTTTTGACATTTAGCTCCTCTTTTATTTCCAATAGAAATTTCTCAGTCATCTTTTGTTGCGGTTCTGGACATACGATAATTAGTTCCTGTAATGGGATTCGATTTCTAATATCCGCATCTGATCTTGCTGCTCTTCCAGCTTCCACTATGGATATTGCGTAATCCATAGCTTCCTCCAAATGGATATCTATTGCTTTAGTATTCTTCTCTGGATACGATTCATAATGAATACTGAGCTTTTCATTCTTTTCATCTCCTTTCAATAATTTTCGTACAAGATTTTGGTACATATCTTCAGCTATGAAAGGAATGAATGGTGCTAATAATTTGATTAGAGCAACTAATGTCTCATAAAGAGTACTTAGTGCATCAGTTTTATCTTTTGCAATCTCAGAACTCCAAAACCTTCTGCGAGATCTTCTTACATACCAGTTACTTAAATCATCTACAACAAATCTCCTAATAGCTTCAGCAGCTTTATGAGATTGAAATTCATCCAAGTTTTTTCTAACGATGATTATAAGAGAGTTTAGTTTTGAGATTAACCACCTATCAAGTTCTGAGCGTTCTTCTAATTTGCTCTCTATTTTGAGAGGATTAATATTGTCAATGTTAATGTTTGTTACAAAAAACGAGTAAACATTCCAAAGAGTATCAAAGAAAATTCGTTTAGCTTGTTTGATTACATCAGCTGAAAATCTTGTTGGATTCCAAACAGGTGTTGAGAAGAAATACCACCGCATTGGATCAGATCCAATTTTGTTATAGACAGATGATGGTTTTACAATATTGCCTATATGCTTGCTCATTTTTACTCCTTTTTTATCCATTACATGTCCCATTGTAAGACAATTCAAGTATGCTGGTTTGTCGAACAAAGCTGTACTTATAGCTAGAAGTGTATAGAACCATCCTCGAGTTTGATCGATTGCTTCTGTAATAAAATCAATTGGGAAATGGTTTTCAAATTCCTCTTTATTATCAAAAGGATAATGCCATTGTGCAAAGAAGGCTGATCCTGACTCATACCAACAATCAATAACAAAAGGCTCTCGTTTCATTTTCTTGTTGCATTTTGGACAATAAAGCGCAATTTCATCTATCCAAGGTTGATGCAATTCAAAATCCTTTGGTAGATCCTTTTTCATGTATGTTTTAAGCTCTTCTACTCCACCAATACAAACTTTGTTCCCACAAGAACATTTCCAAATAGGTAATGGTGAACCCCAGAATCTTTCTCTGCTTAATGCCCAATCAACAATATTATCTAGGAAATCACCAAATCTCCCATGTTTCAAATGCTCAGGAATCCAATTTATTTGTTCATTAGTTGCTAGAATATTTTCCCGTAATGTACTCATTCTAATTAGCCAAGCTTCTCGAGCATAGTACATTGTTGGTGTATCACATCGCCAACAGAAACCGCTTGTATGTTTTTCCACCTTATCTGTAACTAATCTGTTCTCTTTTCTAAGTACTCGCATTATATCTTTATCAGCATCTTTAATGAACACACCAGCCCATGGAGTAATCTCCTCCTTAAAGGTGCCATCAGTATTTACAGGTTGTAAAAATGGTAAATTCTTTTGTAAAGATAATTCATAATCATCTGGACCAAAAGCTGGAGCAGTATGAACAATTCCAGTTCCTTCTTCTGTACTAACAAAATCAGCAGTGACTACTCGAAATGCATTCTTTTTATTTTTTGTAGGAACTTTCGC
>JAUVZH010000270.1 GCA_030602675.1 Candidatus Heimdallarchaeota archaeon
TTACGAAAGAGGATATTAACTCATATGTATATGTAATAGAGCAGAAAAAACAATCCGCTAAGGGTGCACTTTATACTCTTATGAATTACTTCCATTTTCTAGAAGACAAGAATTTGGTAGCACACGCCAATGCTTTGAGAGATGAGAGAACCAAAAAAACAAGAAGAATTTTTCCAATTAAAGAATTTCTAAAAATCAATCAAGACCATGTAAAGCAACTTGCTACTATAGGAATAAAGAACGTTGAACAAATGCTGGAAAAAGGAAAAACAAAAAAACAACGTGAAGAACTTTCTAAGCAATTAGCTATCCCAGAAGAATCAATTCTGGAATTAGTGAAGCTTTCTGACATAACCCGTCTTGGCTATGTTAAGAAGAAACTTTCTCGACTATATTATGAAGCTGGATTAGATTCCCCAGCTAAAATTGCAGAATTTGAACCAAAAGAACTCCATGAATTCTTCATTAAATTCGTTGAAGAATCAGGATGGGATGGAATGGTACCAAACCCAAGTGATTTGGTGTACAATATTAAAAACGCAAGACAGTTGTCAAAAGTTGTAGAAGAATAATTCCTTGAATTCTATTTACTCTCGAATTTTCTTTGAGCTGCCACTAAAATGACTCAAAAAAACTATATCTAAAGAATGAGAGGTAATTTAGGGAAAAATAAATGACTGTAAAATTTGGCATTCAAATAGAACCACAAATGGGTTTTGAATATAAAACAGTAGAGAAAATTGCTTTAGAAGCAGAAAAAATTGGATACGATTCTATATGGAGTAGTGATCATTTCTTCTTGGATGCAAAATCTGAAGATCGAAATTGCATGGAAGCGTGGACATTAATTTCTGCATTAGCAGCAGTTACTAAGAAGATAAAATTAGGAACCTTGGTTACTTGTAATTCTTATCGCTATCCAGCAGTTTTGGCAAAAATAGCTGCAACCGTAGACATGATTTCAAATGGACGACTAATCTTTGGCTTCGGGGCAGGATGGAAGGAAATCGAATACAATGCCTATGGAATACCATTCCCTTCAACATTAGATAGGTTGTATCAAATGGAGGAAGCAATAGAAATAATCAAACTACTTTGGACAGAACCAAAAGTTACCTATGAAGGAAAATTCTATCAAATTAAAGACGCTTTCTCAGCTCCAAAACCAATCCAAAAACCATGGCCACCAATTATGATTGGAGGTATGGGTGAAAAAATACTGCTGAAAATTGTCGCTAAACAAGCAGATTACTGTAACTTCATGTTACGACCAAACTTAGAACGATCATTGGAAATTCTTAAAGCTCATTGTAAGGTTGTAGGCAGGGACTATGATGAAATTGGTAAAAGCTTGTTTGCTGTGGGAATTCCTATATTTGTTTCAAAGTCAGAGGAGGAAATTAAAAACTATCTGAAAGATATATCTGAGAGATATAATAGACCATTGGAAGCTATAAAGGAAAGAATAACACAAGACGCTCCTGGTTCATGGGTAGGATATCCAGAAGAACTCATTGAACGATTTGAATACCTAAACAGCTTAGGTTTTGACTACTATCAAGTAATGTTTTCAGGATTTGATGAAAAAATAGTTAACTACAGTAAGGATTTTGCTGATTTAGTTATGAAAAAACTATAAATTATAAGTGAATAGCAACAGCAAATTGCTGGCTATTCATTTACGTTAAAAAAGATTTATCATAAAATTAGAAATCAGATGTGATCAGAATCTTCTTCTTGGTTTCCTCTTCTTACTAAAACATTCTTGACAGTATACAGGTCGTTCACCATCTGGTTTAAATGGGACTTCTGCTTCTTGTCCACATTCGGAGCAAGTAATTTTATGCATTTCTCTTGGTTCTCTATCATAACTCAATTAATTCACCTAAATATGATATTTATTTTATACACAAAAACAGTAAAAATTAGAAGATCTCTACTATCAATTTCCTTTAATAATATATACTCTCAACTTTTCCTTTCTTTATGTATGATTAAGTTCACATATCAACACTTTTTAAATATATCTTGTGTTGAACAAATTGATTGAATTCTATTTATCGATTCGTCTTAGCATTCTTGTTACTAAGAAAGTTATCCAAGGAGATGGTTCTTTCTTTTGTCCAAAATCCCAATCTTTCCAAGCACGCCAAACAGATTCTGCCTTATAAAATCCATTAGAATCCATTTTGTTATGAATAATCTCAATCATTTCATTAAGGCGTTCATCTTTATGCAACCATTCAAATTTTGTCAACACATCTGTGACATGTAAAACATCATACCAAATAAAAGGAGCTTTCAATTTCTTGAAATCTGTTCCCATGCCAAATAAAAAGGGTTTTACTTCCTTTCTTCGTTCCCATAATGATAGTAAGGTTTCAGCTCCTACTTTGCACTCTTTGGAGTTCTTTGATTTTGGATGTTGGCTTAATGCTTTTAGTATGATTAGATTAGCATAGGGACAAGGATCGCTTTTCTTACCTGGACCTTTGAATTTCCCACCTAATTTTGGAGAACTTGCACATGGCCAACCATTTTCTATTATTAGTTCTTTCAAGTAATCAATTGCTATTTCAATTCGTTTATCATTTTCCCAACCTAATTTTAACATGGAATATAAAGTCGTTGGAAAATCACAAAGCATCCATAGCATTTCATCCTTCCCTGAACCACCGAAATGTTCTGGTATATTAACAATTACCTGAAAAGCTCCCTCTTCAGATTTTTGTTGGAAAATTTTCTTAGATACTTGTGTAAGTGATTTATTGTTTTTATTAACACCAATATCCACTAGAAAAGCTAGTTTGTGAGTCAAGTGTTTCGCATCATTATGTCTCTTCAAAGGGTAACCAGGCCAATCTTGTAATTCAGCAATTAAATTAATGATTCTAACATCCTTAAGCATCTTTTCTTTCGCATTTTGTACATGTTTATTTGATTCAGTTTGTCCTAGCAATTCTACTCTTGTATTGTACTCAATAAAAGCAGCTTTAGTTAATAACCAATCTATGACATCCATTTCTTTCTGCCCCTTCATATGATTAACATAAAAAACATATATAGATATTCTTTTACAAAGACGGACCTTTATTTGCTTGAAATTATAACTCTTGTCTCTGAAAACACATAAATAAAGCAATTACAATTGTTTTCTATTGAATAATTAGGAGGAATACAATATTAGTCAAAAGCTTATTCAAGAATTAGAGGAGATCCTAATACCTTTCGTTGCGAAAAGATATGATTTTGAAAGCACAGTCCTAGGCGGGATTGTTGGCAAGTTATTTAAAGGACCAATGGAGGTTCAGAAAAAATTTATCAATTTCCTTGCGAGAGCACTTATTAGATGTATTCTTAGTGTAAATGATGAAATGTATCTAAGCGACATTGCAACAGTAGTAATGTCTGAAGCATATGTTATGATGGATTTTACAGCCATTAGAAATATCCATAGACCAGAAGTAGAGAATGCAGCAGGAGAGAAAGTCATCTTAGAAAATGAAATTCATGCTTGGTTATTACACTTACAGAAAAAAGAAAAATTACCAGGTAGCTATGAACGATTCATTGGTTTATATAAGGGTTCTATCGTTTAAATATGCATTAGGTTCCTGGTAAATTTTACATTGTTTGTTATTTTGTAGGTTTAGTAAATTTGATAAATTTCAATATGCTGGTAATTTATTATGAGTGCTCCAATTATAATAGAGAAATATAATCCAAAATGGTCTGAATTTTTTGAAGATGAAAGGATTGTCATTGAAAAAGCATTAAGTGATTTAGCAATTAGTATTGAGCACATTGGGAGCACAGCTGTTCCTGGAATGGATGCTAAACCAATAATTGATATTATAATTGGAGTAGAAACATTTGATGCCATTGAGAAATGTATTCCCTTACTGGAAAATATCGGATATATTTTTGATCCCAATCGTGTTGAGGATTTTCCCAAAAGAAAATCATTAGACAAGCAATTTAATGGAATTAAGATTCATCTGTATATAGTTGATATAAATAGTCATTATTGGGAACAACATTTGCTCTTTCGTGATTATCTACGAAAACATCCTGATGTAGCAAAAGAATATAATAATTTGAAACAAGGATTAGTACAATTGTTCAAAAACGATAGGAAAGCATATACTAACGGTAAATCAAAATTCATCAAAAGAATAGAGAAAAAAGCCCGAAAGGAATACAGCTGATTCAGTATTTTATTCCATGTTCAACATAGAATTTTAGTAATGTAAGGGCTTCTCCCCAACCAGTTGCACAATCAAGACATCGAACATGACCTTTTTCTGAATCTTGATATCCATGTTCTTTTAATGAAACAACAGTTCCTTCTTCAACTTCAATAAAATCCATCTCAACTGTTGTATAGTGATCTTCCCACCACTTAAAGACGAAACGTTCTGGAACCTTGACTTCTACAATTGGAGCTACTGTTTGAGTATTTACTTTATCTACGCCCCAATCAACCCATCGAAAGATGATTTTCCCACCGGATTTACGATCAACAAAAGACCCTTTAGTAAACCAACCGTCTAAACCTTCTGCTGTTGTCATGGCATCATAAACTTTCTCTCTAGGAGCACGAATTAATACTTTATGAAGAATTGGAGCATCAAAAATTTTCATTTCATTACCTCTAATGAA
>JAUVZH010000083.1 GCA_030602675.1 Candidatus Heimdallarchaeota archaeon
CAAAAAACAAACTTCTTCTATAACAATGGAGGAAGTGTTTCTAAAATTAGCTAAGGGGGAAAACTAAAGTGCGAATGACGTGGCTAGTCTCAACAAGAGTGTTTAAGTTCATACTACGAGATAAACGCTTAATCGCACTAATGTTAGTTGTTCCCGTTGTTATGGCTTTAGTAATAGGTTATGGTTTCGGTGGAGAAATTGATCATGTCTCTGTTGCAATAATCAATCTTGATGAACCAACAGCAATACCGATATCCTTTAGCAACCGTTTAATTGATTATCTTGATCTCAAAACAGATCTTGTTGATGTTACAAAAATAATTGATCCAACAATTGAAGATTGGGAAACAATAAAACAAGCAGTTTTAGATGAAGAGTATTATGGAATAATTTTATTTCCAGAAGACTTTACTGATAATCTTGCTGCAAGGTTATTGAATGGTACAGCAGCTGAAACATACATAGATATCTTTGTAGATAATTCTAACCCACAAATAAGTTCCTCAATCATAAAGGTTGTAAGCGAAGGTTTTCAAACAGAATTTGGTGAAAGTATGGGTTTATCAATAAACACTGAATTTGCTTTTGATGAAACACTTACACAATTACAGTATATGATACCTTCAATCATGCCTTTCGCAGTCTTCTTCATGTCTTTCATCCTTTCGATTATCTCATTAATTAGTGAACGAAAAACAGGTACCTTAGATTTACTTCTATTATCCCCATATCGCAAAATCAACATTATTCTTGGTTATATGATTCCACTTTCAGTTGTTTCAATTATTCAAGCAACAATTCTTCTACTCTTAACAATATTTGCTTTCAGTGTACCAGTTATAGGAGGAGTTGGAGCTTATTTTGCAATCTACATTATGATGCTAATGTGTGGTTGGTGTGGTATGGGGTTAGGTTTCTTACTCTCAACTGTAGCAAAAAGTGAGCTACAAGCAGTGCAATTTATTCCTATGGTTATCTTCACAATGCTCTTACTATCAGGTATACTAATGCCATTAGAGACGTTGCCAACATGGTTACTACCAGTATCATACATGATACCTTTAACATATGGAGCTGAATATCTGAGAACAGTAATGATAGAAGGAACAGGTTTCCTATGGCACTGGCATATTGCACCAGTTTTAGGATTTGTCGTACTGACGATATTATTGTCAGCTCTAACATTGCGGGAAAGACAAATATAAAGAAATGGACAAACCATTTCTCTTCTTTTTTTCTATAAGGAGCTAATTTCATCTTTCCATCTAGAACGATAATGGCTTCTAATAAAAAAAGAGTGAAGAGAGGTTGATTAAACCTCCTAGTTTTCTACTTTACTATTCCAGCTATCGATTTGCTTGGGTCAAGTGTCTTTCTTGCGTCTTTCAAATCACCACGTAGATCTGCAGGCATTCTTGAAGGTAGCTTAAAACCACTTTCTTCGTCTTGTGCATAACCAAAAATAAATGTTAGGTATGCCGTCTTCATAGGTCTGAATATGAAGAAAGTAGGAATATTTGCGAATATTATTGCTGGAATTATGCAAATTAACAATGCAGTTGTCCAACTGAGACTTGTTGCTGCATGTACAATCATTCCGATAATAGCTCCTAGAATACCATAAATGAAGAAAGCAATCCATTGTACAATTGTCATTGCACGTTGTACACCTGTTTCTCGGATAAGGACATCCATGTAGTACTTTTTCAATAAATTAAAACTACGTGTAACACCTTTTTTGAAAGTAAGTCCTTCAACTGTAATTGCTGGTAAGGTGAAATAAGTTAGATACTTGAACACAAAACCAATTATAGCAGCTATAGCTCGAGCTAAAATTGCCAAAATCAAACCTACATAGTTGCCTTTTGCTTGAGAACTCGCTGCAGCATTTCTTAACATTTGTTGGAGCCAACTGATTATAGCAGTAATTGCTCCAAAAGCAAATATAGGACCAAATTGTCCAGCGACATTTCTAACACAGAATTTCATGTCAGGATCTCTTTTACGATACCATTCGTATGCGTATGTAGTGTTAATTGATTCTGCAATGTAGAAGCTTCCATAATAAACAATTAGCTGTAACAATGAAGCAATTGAAGCTAAAACATATCCAGCCCAAACAAAAGTCGTTTCATAGAAAATAAATACCAAATATGCAAAAACAGATCCCATAGTTAGAAAGTTAATGACTGAAACCCATGAGACAAAGAGTGGAGCTAAAATCATGCCTTTTTCAGCTAATACTACTTCACCTGTGAACTTCATAAATTCTCCTGCTCTCTTAAATTTCCTGATATTTGTAAACATACCAATTATTAGAAATACAACAGGTACTAATGAAATCAATGCGAAGACTCCACCCCATATTACGCTAAGTAATGCACTAACAATATAAACCGCAACTCCTGCGTAAACCAAGATGTGTCCGAATTTCTTAACTAAGAAAAGCAAAAGCCAACCTACGAAGAAACCAACAACCATCAATCCAACAACGATTATGAGGATAACCCACCAGTATTGTTGTATCGTACCTCCAGCAATAATTAGAGCAACTACTGTAGTTAACAAATCACTAATAAATTCACCAAAGGTTTCTGTGGTATTTGGTACTGTTGTATTCCATAAAAGAATAAAACATAGGATACCTATACCAAAGAAAATTAGCGAAACAAAAGTATAACCAAAAATTGCTTTTTTGTTTGCTGGTTTTGTTATAATTTTACCAACAGTCATTTTTTAACCTCAAAAAACGTTTTTTGATTCTGTTTAATGGTTACAATAATGACTTAATAATATTATTACAAATCAATCAGAATGATACTTGGTTGCTAATGTAAGCAAATATTGCAAGAATCCTTTTAAAAGAAATAAGCAGTCTTTTTGTTAAATACTAAACAAAGAGTTTAATGAATGATATTCATTGAATGTAATTTGTGGTGAACTAAATGACTTTGGTTGTTCGAAATACTCTTACTCGAAAATTGGAAGAATTCAAACCGCTAGTTGATGGTAAAGTTACTATGTATACTTGTGGTCCTACAGTATATAGCACACCACATATTGGTAACTATAGAACTTTCTTCATGTCAGATATGATTCGTAGATATCTTGAATTCAAAGGCTATGAAGTCTTTCATTTAATGAACATAACAGATATTGATGATAAAATAATCCGGGATACAAAAAAGGAAGGTCTTACTCTCAAGGAATTTACTGAGAAATACACTGATATGTTCTTTGAAGGGATTGATTGGCTTAACATAAAACGTGCTCATTTATATCCAAGAGCTACTGATCACATTGAAGAAATGGTTGCGATGATCAAAACACTCGAGGAAAAAGGGTTTGCGTATGAAACGGATGATGGTGTTTATTTCAACATACGAAAGTTCAAAGAATATGGAAAGCTAGCGAATATTGATCTCGATTCTTTGCAAGTTGGTGAACGAGCTAGAGCAGATACCTACGAAAAGGGAAGTGTTCAGGATTTCTCATTATGGAAGAAAAGCACTGAAGATGAACTAAAACGAAAGATATTCTATGAGAGTCCTTGGGGGAAGGGTCGTCCCGGTTGGCATATAGAATGTTCTGTTATGTCAATGAAATACTTAGGTGAAACACTAGATATTCATACAGGTGCTGTCGATCTAAAATTCCCACACCATACGAATGAAATTGCACAATCAGAAGCAGCTACTGGAAAAACTTTTGTAAAATATTGGTTACATGGTGAATTTCTAAATCTAAAAGAGGAAAAAATGTCAAAATCACTTGGCAATGTTACTACACTTCAGGTGCTAATGGATAAATTCGATGCTGATACAATTCGATATTTCTTCCTTTCAACAAGGTATGGTGCTATACTAGAGTTCACTGAAGACAAGCTTATTGGAGTAAAAAATAGTGTAGACAGATTACGAACAACATATGAGAATGTTCAGAGCTATATGCGATCACTTACTCAAAAATCTCCTATGAGCAAACGAGAAGAAACACTACTCAAAGAAGCTCATAAAGTCAGGAAGAATTTCGAAAGAGATATGGACAAAAACTTTGACACACCAAAGGGACTAAAAACTATTCATGAATTAGTAAAGGCTTTGAATAAATACCTAGAAGGAGAAATCAACCATGGAACCTTAAGTGAAGCATTTGATATTTACAAATTACTACTCTCAACATATGGTCTCTTTGAAAAGATCTCTGAAGGATCTCTCGCTGACAACAAAACTTTCGATGAGTTACTAAAATTGATTATTGAGCTTAGAAATGAAGCTCGTAAAAAGAAAGATTATCCAACTAGTGATAAAATACGTGATAAGTTGGCTGAATTGAATATCGTTCTTGAAGATTCACCAAAAGGAACTATTTGGAAAATCAAGAAATAGTAGATTTTAGGAATCTACTTATCTTTTTTTTAATTTCATTATATTAATAAAGCAAAATCCTTACTTTTAACATGTTATAGGTAGTGAGATATTATGGTTGGTTTAATCAATAAAATAATTGAGAAAGAATATGTTTTCGATTATGGACGTAAAATGATGTGTCCACACTGTAAAGAAGATATTACTTATATTAAGGGATATTTTGGCACTGATGAAGGCATTAAAACAACTTTATTCGGTTCAAAAATGAAACTTTATGCAATGGTTTTCTTGTGTCCAAAATGTGAAATTATAATTAATGTTCAGCAAGTAGGAACAGCATCTAATCTACTTGGGGGTTAAAATTAGAATAATTTAGTATAATCCTGATTATCTGTATATTGGTTAGTAATTTGCAAATAGATGAGATTTTTTAAGGTACAAATCATTAGTTATATTCAAATATAATAGAAAAACTTGAAAAGCGTTCATGATTGCCGATTAACTAGTAATAGTGAAAAATAATTCCTAAAATATCTGATATCCTTTGGGAAAAGTGAAATAAAATGCCTGCTAAATCTAATATAACTCTAAAAGTTTCAGAAGCAAGACAAAGGGACATTGGAAGACAAAAAGTTCGAATTGATGGTCTTTCAATGCGACAAATTAATGTTACCACTGGTGATGTTGTCGAAATTAAGGGGAAAAAGGTTACAGCTGCAATTGCCTGGCCAGCATATCCGGAAGATCAAAATGCTGGTTTAATTAGAATGGATAAATTGCTAAGAAACAATGCAGATGTTGGATTATCCGAAAAAGTAAATGTAGCAAAAGCAAATGCAAAGAATGCTAAAATAGTCACTTTAGCACCCTTCCAAACACCTGTAGCAATAGACTATAGTTTTGAGAATTTTGTTAAAAGAAAATTATTAGGTTATCCACTGACAGAAGAAGATACTGTTTTAATTCCTATTTTAGGTAAATCTTTGCCATTTACTGTAACCTCTACTACTCCCAAGGGTATTATTAGAATAACAGAGGATACTGAGCTAAAAGTAATTGATAAACCAGTTCTGGTTTCTGACAAAGAACTACCTAGAACCTCCTATGAAGATATTGGTGGTTTAGGTGTACAGATTCGCAGGATTCGTGAGATGGTAGAACTTCCTATGAAACACCCAGAACTTTTCCAAAAGCTGGGAATTGATCCGCCAAAAGGAGTTCTTTTACACGGGCCACCTGGCTGTGGTAAAACATTGATTGCGAAAGCAGTAGCTAATGAAAGTGCTTCAAATTTCACTACAATTAATGGTCCTGAAATCATGTCCAAGTTTTATGGTGAATCAGAACAAAGACTTCGTCAAATTTTCAAGGATGCATCTGCAAAAGCTCCAACAATAGTTTTCATTGATGAATTAGATGCTATCGCTAGTAAGAGAGCTGAAGCTACAGGAGAAGTCGAACGAAGAGTTGTTGCTCAGCTATTAGCACTAATGGATGGTATGGTATCTCGAGGAGAAGTTATGGTAATAGGAGCAACTAATAGACCTAATGCTATTGATCCTGCCCTAAGAAGACCAGGTCGATTTGATCGAGAAATCGAAATAGGAGTTCCTGATCGAGATGGCAGACGAGAAATCTTACTAATCCACTCAAGAGGTATGCCATTAGCAGAAGATACTAATATAGATTTAATCGCTGAAAAGACTCACGGATTTGTAGGAGCAGATTTACAGGCTCTATGTCGTGAATCAGCTATGAAAGCTTTACGACGCTTCCTACCAGATATCGATTTTGCTGATAAATTAATTACCCCAGAATTACTAGATAAGCTAGAAGTTACTCAAGATGACTTCCAATCAGCTATGAAAGAAGTTCAACCTTCTGCAATTAGAGAAGTATTTACGGAAATTCCAAACGTCAGATGGACAGATGTAGGAGGTTTAGATAATCAAATAAGAGAATTAAAGGAAGCAATTGAATGGCCCCTTAAATTTAAAGAATCATTTTCAAGAATGGGCATTCGACCTCCACGTGGAGTTTTGTTATTTGGTCCTCCTGGTTGTGGCAAGACTTTACTTGCAAAAGCTGTTGCAACAGAGAGCGAAGTTAATTTCATTAGTATTAAAGGACCTGAGGTTATGAGTAAATGGGTTGGCGAGTCTGAGAAAGCAATTAGGGAAATCTTCAGAAAGGCAAAAATATCTGCTCCAACCATTGTTTTCTTTGATGAGATAGATGCTTTAGCACCAAGAAGAGGTAGCGGTTTTGGTGATTCAGGAACAACTGAAAGGGTTATTAGCCAATTGCTAACAGAAATTGATGGTTTGGAAGTGATTAAGCAAGTAGTCGTTATTGCAGCAACTAATCGTCCTGATATTGTTGATAGTGCTCTCTTAAGACCTGGTAGGTTTGACAGATTTGTTCTAATACCACCACCTGATCAAAAATCAAGATTGAAAATTCTCAAAATCTTTACCAAAGAAATGCCATTAGATGACGATGTTGATCTAAAACAAATAGTAAAAGATATTGATGGATTTTCTGGAGCTGATATAGAATCTCTGTGCAGAGAAGCTGCAATGTTAGCATTACGTGAGGATATGAACGCAAGTAAAGTTTGTGCAATACATTTCGATGCTGCAAAGAAGAAAGTTCATGCTTCAATAACTCCAGATACAATGAAATATTACGAGAAATCCGTAGAGAAATTCAAACGAGCTTCAATAGAAATAGCTGAACTTAAACCAATAATATAAAACAAAAAGTTTGCACTACTAGTTTCTTTACAATTTCTTCGTTTATTCCATAATTTTTTAAAGGATATAAACCACATTGTAAAATGAGAATTTTCCTCGATTTTTTACTGATTAACGTATTTATGGAGTTTTATATTTAAAATGTCAAAAGAAAAAGCAGCTATCTGGAAAACTATGCCCTTAGCAACAGCAGTTCTTATGGCTATTCAGAAAAGACAAGGTGTTTTGCTAGATGATGAACTACTAAAAATTCTTTCCATGGAATTTGGTGAAGTATCTAAAACAGAAATCAATCAAATTTTGATGGAGTTAGAAATAAGAGGAATAGTTCATGTTAGTTATATCACCAAAACCAAAAGACGCATTGAGCTTATAGGAAAAGATATGGTTTACATGGCTGTTGGTGAAGACTAAAAAAAATTCTTTTGTAGCGTGAAAACCACGCTACCGATATTCTTATTCTATGCTCCGCTTCTTTCACGTTCTATTTTCTTTCGGAGCTCAGCTATTTCATCCCCAATTTCATCGTCTTCTTCTTTTTCTTTTGTTTTAGTTGGCCTAGTTGATACTCCCACATCTGGTAGTTCATCAACTTGACCTAAAGACAATTCCATTTCTAATTCTTTCATTTCTAGGTCGATCATATCTTCCATATCGATATCCAATTCTGTTTCGGAGAATGAAGTATCTGATAATGCTTCAGAAGCGAACGAGACTTTTTCCATGGATGATTGCATTTCAAACATTGCCCTTTCAGTATCAGCAGGAGTTACATCTTTGAGCGTATCTTCTATAACTACAACCCCTTCTTTTATTGCATGAGTTGTTTCTGCAACATCCTTAGCTTCTGAAATGGATTCAATCATTCCTTGTAAATTGAGAATTTTATTTTGAGTTTCATTTAATTTTTTAAGATAAAGCTGACGTCTCATTAGTGCTTGTTTTGCTCCAGCTTTATTACCACCTTTCATCATATCTCGAGCAATATCTTTCTGCTCATCGGCTTGTTGGGTTAATCTTCTAGATTGGAGAGTATATTTGTTAATTACTCTTCTAATTTTTGAAATACTTTCAGTATCCTTCGGCTTATCTTTACCAAAAAGCCAATTTTTGATCTTGGGCACGTTTCTATTACCAACCTTTATTTTTTACAACTTATTTTTTAGTATTTTTTGGTTTTTTCCCTTTCTATGTTCCGAGCCTTCCCGTTCATAGAACTGGTAGCGTTCTCCGAGTTAGCATTGCTCATGAGAGGGAATTGATGCTTCTCAGCATCTCTGGTAGAATGAGGTTCTTCCTTTTTTCTTACCGATTCTGAGATTTCCTTTATGTTTATTCTGTCATTCACAATTTTTAATGTTCCCATATGGTATCCGTTTATTGCAAGGTTCACCATTAATAATAAATGGGTTCTTATTGAACTTTTTTTATAGCTCAATGCTTCTACTATGCGTTTTAACTCGTTGGATTGGTATATAAAACTATATAATTTATAGGCGGAATGGCTTCTTTTTTCAATTTCTTTTGCTAATTGTTGAAAATCGATTTCTCCATTATCAAAATCGTACCTTGCAATTGCTTTTATAGTTTTTTTTCTTGTTATGTTTGAAGCAAATGCATCATAGTATTTTATGAGTTTGACTAAATAATTCCCATTTGCCTTTTCATTATGATGATTTAAACATGCTTCCCGAATTTCTTCGTCAGCTATTGTTATCTCTTGATAAATTTTGCTTGGATGTTTTTCAGTATGAACGAAATCATGGAGCATTAGAGCAATTAACAACCGCTGTAGTTGCTTTGGATAATTAACAC
>JAUVZH010000104.1 GCA_030602675.1 Candidatus Heimdallarchaeota archaeon
TTCATTATAAGAATCAATTTTATCATATTTGTATATATCAGCTGTGCTTGTGTAAACAATTTTTTCAAGGTTATTTTTTAATGCAGCATTTACAACATTCTTTGTTCCAACAACATTGTGTTGATGGAAAAAATTGTATGGACCCCACTCATTAAAGGCAGAAGCATTATGAAAAATGATATCTTGATCTCTAAATGCCAGAATTAAACTATTAACATCGTTAAGATCACCATAGAGAATGTTCAGTTCTGACAGATTTTCAAGGTAGTCTAAATTGCTTGTTTTACGAACTAATACCGATACTTGATAATCGTTAACTAATAATTCTTCAACTAAATGTGATCCAAGAAAACCTGTGGCACCTGTAACAAATGCTCTCATAACAAAAACCTTGAATCACTTTCTAATAGTCTAATAGAACGAACAATAAACTAAATAAAACCTCTGGTTCTCCGAGGATATATTAAAATTAAAATAGAAAGTAGAATTTTTATACAAGACAAGTTGTTAGAAAACTGAAGAAATAAATAGTTTCTCGAGGTAAAATCAACAATGACTTTGAATACTATAAAACGAGTAATGCTCTATTCGTTGGTAGCATTAGTTTTAATAAGTTGTACATTTCAACAGCACCAACTAGATAGTAGCTTTAAAGAGGAAAATCAATTAATAATTGAACATTTTGAAGAAACAGAAATACTGTCAAAAGATGAGATATTAGGTATAAATGCAATTCCACATAATTACAGCCAAATAGGCAATTGGTCTGCTACTGATTCTGTTTATGAAGTCGTTGTTGATGATAATTATGCTTATGTAGCAGCCGGAAAAGATGGTGTGAGAATTCTCGATATATCTGATAAAACAAATGTCACAGAAGTAAGCTATTTTCAAATTGGTACAACAGCAATTGCTAGAGGTATATGGCAAAATGAAACATATTTGTTTGTGGCTTATGGATCAAATGGTTTCGTTATATTAGACATAAGTGCGATTGCTGTTCCAACAAAGATTGGAGAAGTGAAAGATGATCTTCTTGGTTATGAATGCTATGCTCTAACGCTCAGAGGTTCTGCTGCTTATCTTGCATGTGGAGGATTTGGTTTAGCTGCAGTAGACGTTGCTGATCCAGACAATCCTGCCTATGCAGCAAAAAGCGATACATCTGAGGTAGATTTTCGTGATCTTGATTCAGTTGGTGATTACGTTTATGTTGCTGATGCCAACTATGGTGTGAGAAGGTATACTATCACTGATCCTCTAAATCCTCAATGGAACAATGGTTATTGGAATAAAGAAGGATTATCAGAAGGAGTATATGGTATCGATATTAGAGATGATTATCGAGCTTTTGTTGCAGATAAAAGTGGATTTTACATTCTATCACTTTACAGTTTCCCAGATTTTTCAATACTCGATTGGTACACTGACGGCAATGTTGCTTTTGACGTCTTTATTTTAAACAATACTGCTTTCGTTTCCTATGAAAACGATATTGGATTAAGATTGTTTAACATTACAGATGTCCAAAACATCGAATTCAGTGGACGATTCAATGATGGTGGAGACGGTAAAGGTATCATAGCAAGAGATGGATTCGCTTACCTATCAGATGGTGTCGATGGGTTAGAGGTCATTTCACTCGATAATGATAGTGATTTGCTATATGATGGTTATGAGATTAATGATGTTTTTACTAACCCATTTATCGCAGACACAGATGGCGACACCTTGCTTGATGGTATTGAATTCTATGGTTTACATTCTCCAAATAACAAATACGCGACTAACGACTATTTCTATGGTTTAGATCCTTTAAACAATGACACAGATGGTGATACAATTTATGATTCTGAAGAAGCTTTCTTAGGAGTAGATGGATTTTATACAGATCCTCTGAATGATGATTCAGATTCCGATGATTTGGATGATTATGTCGAGATTTATACCTATTTCACAGACCCTACCGATTCAGATTCTGATGATGACCAATTAAAAGATGGAGATGAAATCAATATACATGGAACTAATCCTTTATCAAATGACACAGATACAGATGGTATGCGTGATTACTATGAAGTATATTATACACTTGATCCATTAAGCGATGATACCAATTTAGACCTAGATGGTGACGGTTTAACCAATTATTTTGAATATAACTATTCGAAAGGGTTAATTGGTGGCATAAGACCGAACGCGTATGATTCAGATTCTGATGGTTTATCTGATGGAGAAGAAATTCTCGGTTATTATACACCAGATCATCCATATGCTAATGCTACTGGATGGATAACAACAAATAGTCCATTAAGTGATGACACAGATGCTGATCAATTAAGTGATGGTTTAGAAGTTTTAGGTATTTACAACCCCTATCATCCTGATGCAAATCTAACAGGTTATGTCTTTACAGATTTTAACAATAGCGATTCTGATAATGATCAATTAAGTGATTATGAAGAAGTTTATGGTATATATAAACCAAATAATCCTGGTGCAAATCTAACAGGTTATGTTTATCCTAATCCTAATAACAACGATACAGATGGTGACTTAATGGCTGATTGGTGGGAAATCACCTACAAAACAAATCCATTGGTAGATGATGCTGATGAAGATTATGATCTAGATGGTCTTACTAATTATGAAGAATATCTGCTAGGTACTAATCCAACTAGAAGCGACACAGATGGCGATGGAATGCCTGACGGATGGGAAATCGACAATCTCTTTGATCCTCTAGAAGAGGATGGTATCTTTGACGATGATTCTGATGGATTATCAAATGTTGAGGAATATCAAGCAGGAACCAATCCACACAACACAGATACAGATTCTGATGGCATGGGTGATCAGTGGGAAGTGGAAACTGGAACTAATGCTACTCTTGCTGATGCAAATGAAGACTATGATTCTGATGGACTAACTAACATTGAAGAAATGGCAGAAGATACTAATCCATTGGTTGCAGATACAGATGGTGATGGTTTATTAGATGGTGAAGAAGTGAAAACCTATTTCACAAACCCAAATAGACCGGATTCTGATGGTGATGGAGCATCAGATTTTGAAGAAATCAATGCTGGAACTGATCCAAACAATTCAAAAAGTAATCCTGACCAAAGGTTGAGAATGATCTATGTATCTATTGGTGGTGGAATTGCAGTTGGTATTATTATTCTTCTAGGAGTGTTCTTTACTATTTATTGGACCGCTCAACCCGAACAGAAAATGTTTCGATACCTAGGAAAACAAAGAGATTCTGGAGTTGAAAGCTTAACTGTTAAGGAAATATCCATTTTTCTAGACAAGAAACTAAACAGAGGAGAAGTAAAGCAAACTATTAATGAATTCTCTGAAACAAAAGGATTTACTTTAGAAGGCAATCGTGTCTACTTAACTTCTCGTTCAATGTTAGATAAAAACATCGATGAATACTTTTCGTGGCTAGATAAAAAAGAATCATCTGTTGTTACTTCAAAAGATATTCGTTCCATAAAAGAAAGAATCGAACATGATATCAAAATGTGTAAGAAATTAGGTCTTAATGATATTTTGTCAGAATTAGAGTCAATCCTTACACAAGTCAAATGATGATTTTTATCATCATTCTTTTTTTCCTTTTTATGGCAAAGAATAGCTTTTTCTTTCTTTTTTTATTAAACCATCTGACATTAGTTTTTCCAAAATATCATCAATTTCATCAAATGGTATTTCACATTTTTTACTGAGCAAATTTTTTGTTGCTTTCTCTCGTATTGTTAACAATTTAACTATCTGACCTCTGTAGAATCTCTTCGAGTTTTTGTATTTTGACTGGCTTGTTACAGGTTTTATTCCGGTTTTTGCAGCTGTTAGTACAGTAGCACCATAATCCATTAAAGCACTATACCAATCTCTTGAACGCCCTTTTGGTTGTATTTTGAATGCTATATCATAAAGTTCTTTCTCGGTAGTAGTCTCAGAAGCAAATTCCTCGGCTATTAAAATCCTTCTTATGTTTGTATCAACTGTTGATAAATCAGAATTAAAAGCGAAAATCAATATTGCTCTTGCTGTATAGGGTCCTATACCTTTCAAGGCTTGTAATGCTTCGGGAGACTTAGGAAAATCTCCCAACTCAATTATCTGCTTTGCCGCTTCAAGTAGCCACAGTGCTCTTCTATTGTAACCCAATCCAGACCATTGTTTTAGAACCTCAGATTTTTGAGCTTCAGCTAAACTATCAATTGTTGGAAATGACTCTACAAATTGTTTAAACTTCTCTTTAGACCTTGTAGCCTGTGTTTGCTGCAGCATAACTTCAGAAACCAGAACAAAATAAGGGTCTGTGGTTTCTCTCCAGGGAAATTCGCGTTTGTTTGTTTTCCACCAGTCAAAAATTTTTGTTTGAAATGTTTTAATTTTACCTAATTCTTGATCTTTCATTTATACATCATATCTATTTACTTCATTTTACTAAAGTTAAGAAATCATGAATGTTTTAAACAATATTTATGATATGACTATTTATTAGAATTTTAGGTAGTATTTGTTCTTCTAATGCGCCGTTTTTTTCATCAATAATAAAGACTAAATTGGTTTTAAGTTTAGGATTATTTTTTGATAAGTAAAGTAAATCTTGCATCAACAGACTCTTTGTTAATAGATCAGGTATTTTTTTAGGGTCAAATCCATCAATAATTATTGTTGCCTTTTGTTCTTTGTAAGCCGTCTTATGTGTCCATTGGTCTATACTAATTATTATTCCAGTTGTTCTTGAAGCATCAGATGATTTGAAATGTTCCGAATCAATTCTATTTTCTTTTAGAAATGAATTGAAATCCAAATAAGAATAATTATTATCAATTGCTAGATTGTAAGCAGAAAATCCTTCAAAGATACCTGTCAAGAAAATCATTTTGTTATCGGTGTTGTTTATTTTAAACACAATTTCATCTATATTCAATTTTAAAATACACACTCCAATTTTCATCCAAGTAGGTTTTACTATAGATATTCAATTTTATTTGATGTTCCTAAAATAAATCTAACTTAATATTTTGAAAAACTAGTAATATAAACTTGTTTTTCAAGTCGAATTAATTGCCTACAAATTCTTTGCAATAATCAGCTAAATCATCACACAAATCTAGTAGTGTATCTTTCCATGCTTGGATTTGTACTTGATTACCCTCAATTTTCACAGATTCATTTATTACCTCTTTTTCACGTGATAAAACACACATGAAGTCATCAACGAATTCTTGGACAACAAATCCTTTCTTTGTAAATATATCTACAACAGCGTTGAATGATTGAAGATTTTCACCAATTTTAAAGATAATTGAACATGGTGATTGTGGGTTTGGACATCTTTTACTTATTTCATCTTTTAGTGTATTATTTGTAATCCCAGAGCCCTCCTGAGTTATTTTGTTAATTTGTTTCATTCAGATTTGCTTATATTTTAGTTACAAATTGCATATATTATTATTTCGATTTATAAGATTCATATGATTTTGAAGGTTTTTTAGTGATATTTTGAGTTCTTTTACTTATTTGTCATCTTCAACTGGATACCCAGCATTCTTCCAAGCACTCATACTTCCGAAAACACCAATAACATCTTTGAATTTATTTTTTAGTAAATAGCTAACACCTGAAAATGTCTTAAATCCAGAATCACAATAAACAGCAATTTTCTTATCCTTAGGAATTTCTGATATCTTTTCTGGTAAATTCCCTAAGAACACATTATGTGATCCCTTTATTTTCCCATTCTCTTCTACGCTATGATTTGTTCTAACATCTAGTACATAAAGATTTTCATCATCAAGATGTTCTTTTAAATCGTGCACAGACCAAACCAATGTTTCCTCATATTTCTCTCCTTTCATATACCAATTACGAAAACCTTGTAAATAACCTACAATTTTATCAAAACCAAGTCTAATCAAGTATCTAACACTTTGATCTACATCTTGATGAGTGCTTTTGATAAGTACTATAGGATCACTATAATTCAAAAACCATAATGCATGTGTTGGTAATCCATTTTTCCAGATGCTAATAGTATTTGGAATATGACCTCCTGCATAGCTTTCGGGTTCTCGAACATCAATAATTTGAGCTCCCTCTTGCATGAAATTTTTAACATCATCAATAGTTAGTGCTTTTGGTTTTATACTACTTTTTAGAATTGGTGCACCTTCTAAATTTAATTTTTCAAGTACAGACATATTAGGAGCAATTTCGAATTTCTCTTTTGATTTATAATCAATAAATTCATCCCTTTTCAATTGAAGCATTGGATTTGTTAATTTCTCATATCCCACTGTAGTAAAGGGCAAACTAGTAATACCCCCTCCACAGATTGAACCTGCTCCATGAGCAGGCAGAATTATGGTTCCATCATTTAATTTTAAGATTTTATTAAATATGCTTTCAAAGAGCCAATTAGCTGCTTCCAGTTGCTTCGTTGCATCACGATAAAAATCTATTCTACCTACATCCCCTGCAAATAGAGTATCTCCAGTGAATATCATGAAAGGTTCTGTAGGATTTGATTCTGCTTTAAGCAATATAGAAATACTTTCAGGTGTATGTCCGGGTGTTTCTTGGATTTCAAACTCTAGTTCATCTACTTGAAATTTATCACCTTCTTTTACTGGTTCGCCATATTTAAAATCAAGCTTGTGTCCATGATAGATTTTAGCATCGGTAAAGTAAGCTAATTGTGGCGATCCATTTACAAAATCCTCATTTCTATGAGTGTCAAAAATCTTAGTTATCTTTACATTGTATTTTTGTGCGAACTCAAGATAAATATCAACATCTCTTCTGGGATCAATCACAGCTGCTTCATTATCTGCAGCAATAAAATAAGAATTACTAGCAATCCCTTTGGAAACTATTCTTTCGAACTTCATTTTTCTATTACACCTTAGCTTCAATTCTATCAATTTGTAGTTTAAATTTTTTTTCAATTAAAAAGTTAGATAAATTCGAGGATTTGTCTTAATTTTACAAAATGCAATGATATTTCTATTCTTCCAATTGCTTAGTTTCTGTTTGAGTTTCATCCTTGTAAGTAACTATCAATTCACCATTATATTTGAAATTGGAGAACGTTTTTGTAAAATGCCTAATTATCAAAGCAGTTGTATTTTTCGTGTGAAAAACACATTCATTAAAATCATTTTCACTAAATGGTAAACTGGATTCTTCCCACATATCAACTGTTTTATCCACCATGTATTCATCTATGGAAGTATTTATAGCTTGAACAACTTTTTCAACTTCTTCACCAAATGGCTTCTCATACATATATGCTCGTCTTCTTAATCTCGTACCCCAAAGCTCACCTTTGTGCTTCTGCATTAATTTCAACTTTTCAGCAGTATCAGTATTTGGCAATTGATGATCTAAATAAAAAGCTAAAGTAGTTGTTTCCAAAAGAAATCGTAATTCTAATAATGCCGAGTGATAGAATCCCCAAACAGCTAGATTTTGAACATTAGCCAACCTTTTCATGAATGCAAACATTTCCATGAAAACCAATGAGCTCTCATATTCAGCTCTCTTCTCAGTAATTTCTTCAAGAAAAATCTTGATATCTATATCATAGTGATTAATTACTTTCTTCCATGTATCATAAGCAACTTTTGAATAGTTTTTGGTTTGCTTTTCAGTTTTTTGAGCAGCTTTTATCCACTTTCTAGAGTTTAAACCAAATGAAAACATAACATACACTTCCTCTTTTGAACTAATTATAATCCTCTCTTTATAATTCTAATTATAAAGAAATTTTATTCAGAATATTTTATAAAGATGTTTTAGTACATCTACTCAAAGAATCTTGCACTGAAAACCTATAAATAAGCAATTGGCAATTGCTTAAGTAAACTCTTAGAGATTCAATAATGTGATAGACTTCAAGAGCATAGGTTTGGCATCAAACAAAATAAAGGAAGTTTATCAGTAAAAGTATGTAGAATGTAAATCTTACGTATTATGATCAGGAGATTCGATAATATGGCATCAGGAATCACACTATTCCTAATTATAGCTGGTAGCATATATGCTGTGCTAGTATTTTTTTCA
>JAUVZH010000247.1 GCA_030602675.1 Candidatus Heimdallarchaeota archaeon
CTGTAAATGAATCAGGACGCAGTCAAAAGTTAATAGTAAAGAAATCAATATTCATTTGTACAATCTACAAGGTCAGAAATAAAGAAGAAGCTGAGAAGTTTTTAGCTAAAGTTAAAACAGAATTTAGGAATGCTACACATAATGCTTATGCTTATCGTGTAGGAAACCCAGTTCAATGGGAAGAAAGCACAGATGATGGAGAAATAAAGGGTTGTGCTGGTAAGCCGATTATAGATCTTCTGCGTAAGCAAAACCTTACGAATTTACTGGTTATTGTTACAAGATTTTATGGAGGAATAAAATTAGGACCCAATGGATTGATTAGAAATTACTCAAAAAGTGTAAGTGATTTGATAAAATTAATTGGTGTAGAAGAGCTATAAACGGATTATTCCTTGTAAATGCTCAAGTAGGTTTAACATACAATAATTTTTTAAGTGCTATCTAAATGGTATGTATGTTTTAAGTAACTGCGATATTTCCATTTATCATAACAATTAAACTAAAACTAGGACATGATAAAATTTGGTAAATGTAAAGATTATAATTGATGCAATAGCCATTCCTCTTGGTTCTATCGCAACCATTATGATTATATCCAAGAACCGTCACAACATTGCCAATATTCTGATGGGAATTATTGCTTTTTTAGGAGGAGTTCAAGCAGTTATGTTTGACATGCTTAAAGAACACTTTTATGATATGAATGATCTAAAACCATCAATTTTATTAGCTAAGTTTGCTTATCTATCGATATTTCTTATGACGATTCCTGCCCTTAGTTTTTCGATTTTCTTCTGGAGGGCAAAATATAAGGGAATTCCTAGATACCTTCATTTCTTTGTGTTTTTACCTGCTTTGAGTTTAGCCCTTTGGTTATTTATAGATCCAAATATTATCACATTAGTTGAAACTCCTTATGGGATTAATAATTTCTTAAAAAAACCTTTCACTGTTTATAGCTCTTTAATTATGTTCCTTGTAATAGCCCTTGTAACAGTTGAGCTAGGTATGATAGCAAGAAGAACTCGCTCATTTCCGGATTTGCGAAGAAGAATGAATATTTTTGCCATTGGTTTTGGATTAGGTTTTGGTGGGGCACTTGTTTCAATTTTCCTTTTTCAGTTTATATTTAAAGATACTATACAACCATCAGCATTGTTTGTGATAATCTTTGCAATTTGTTTTACCTTAGCACTTTCCACTACTCTAAGTCGAGGGAAAACAAAATTGTGGCACGGTTGCCCGAAGATACTAATAGAAAATAGTGGAGAAACTTTTTGCTTAAATACCGATGACGGAGAGCCTATACCAGTAAAAGTTATTGATTTGGGTGATATTATTGAAAGAATACAAATTGATACTGAAATATTGAAAACAGGAGCAGAAAATTGTGCAAATACTGTTTTTTCAGATGATAATGATTGTATCTGCTGTTTAACAACTCACAACCAAATAAAAGTACTTGAAGAAGAAGTCTCTCGAGAAGAAATGGAATTAGCTCGTGCTATGAAAATCATGCAAGATAGAGAGCTATGTCCAGAGTGTTTACATAAAATAATTGCATATAGAAAAGAGCATAAAGATAAATCAGATAGTGAAATTAAAATAATCTTTTTAGGAATCAGGGCAGAAGAATTTTTTGGTGTAGTTTAATTATGTTTTCCAACTTGTGGAATGATATGTTCTTACAATTGGGTCAAAATTAATCAATAGCTCAAGATCAGAAAAATCGATTTTTTCAACTTTGAATCCTTTAGTACCACATTTCATCATTTTGCTAGAAAGCTTTCCTTCTTCCACTAATGATCTTATATGATCTAATGGATAACCACGATTCAATTTTGTAAAAAGTTTAAGGACTATTTGATTGCCCAATTTGCTTAAAACTTCAAAAATAAATTTTATTTGATTTGGAGAATGAGGAACTAAAGAATTACAAAAAACGATAATGTAATCTTTGTTTTTGATAAGCATAAAATCGGGGTTATGTTTTATCGATTCATCATCCAAACTAAATCGATTGTGGAGTAAAACATCTTCTGCAAAAATAGGATTGCCTGGGATGTTAATGAAATTTCTTGGAACAAAGTTCTTTCTTGTACTGTCGACTTGTATCAAGAAAGCGTTTGTTCTTTTTAATACACTCATGGCAATCATCATCCAGTAAATTTTATTATCTTTAATTTTCTTCCGATATCTTTGTTCATTTTGATAATAATAATCGCACTCATATCAATTAATGAACAAAAGGTAAAAATAGTATTGAGAATATCAGAATGATTTGTTGGTGATATGATTGAATAATTTGATAAAATTTTACCATTCTGACTTAGTAGATGCATTATATTATTTTGAATTTCATGGACCACTAAGAAAAAAAATTGGCTGGGTTGAACAAGATAAAGATGCTAGAAGATTATACAAAATAATTCGTGAAATTAAATTCTCACGATTCAAGCAATTTTTACCCTGGGCAAGGAATTTTGCAGTAAATTATGAAATTGAATCACCAAAGAAATTAGCTTTATTTGTTAAAAGAAATCCTCCTAAAGGTAAATTTGGAGAAAAATGGATTGAGGAGATAACGAAATTAGAAGATATAGTTCAAGAGATTCATAATTATTACAAAAATAATGTTTTAACAAAAGAGAGAAGAAAAGACCTCGAGAATATTAGGAATGATATCAAGAAGAAATATTCCAAAATGTGGGATAAACTGAAAGAAGAATCTGAGAAATTGCCAGGCATCTCTTGGAAAAGGAAAGAACCAATAATTTGTTTGGTATATCCACTTGATGGTCGTTTGTCACATAAACTGAAATTCTCTGATATTGCATATATTGAATCATCGAAATTAACTTTGGAAGATGACTCTTTATTTTTACATGAAGTTGTTAAATTGTTGAATTATTCAAAACCAATTGGGTCATGGGTAAGACAAGATAAAAAAAGAGGAGTTCGAGCAGTTGCTTATGAGTTATTTACTGAATTACAAACATTGAAGTTAATAAGCAGTTTCAGTGGTAAGAGACCGAATTACAAAGCAATTGTCAACGATAAACTAAACTCAATATGGATACCGTTCATAAGATCCGATATGAGTTTTGATGAAGATGAACTTGAACGAATCCTATCAAATGCTTACAAAATAATTACTAAACATGAATTTGATGCTTTATTCCAACTTGGAGAAATATATACTGAATTAAACATCATTTTGTTGACATAATTGCTATTTTCAATGCAAAAATTCTTCTTCTACTTGTTGCTAGTTAATTCCTTACTGTTTTTATAGTTGATTGATTAAAATAAATTCAGAACTTAAGGTGAGACAAAAAAATTGAGTAGCAATAATTCAGTCTTCTGTCCTTATTGCGGTTCACCACAAGAAAAAGGACAAAAATTCTGTAGTTCATGTGGAGCCTCATTGGATACCTCAAAATCCTCATCAGAAGACACAGGTGTAAAAATTATTAGAGAAACGTCTTTACATGAAGTAACCTCTCAAAGTCCTGTTGTACAACAAGATTATACCTATGGGTCTGCTCCAAGTCAAAGCTATGTTGGTACTACCGTTGAAGCTCCAAAAGATAATGCAACAATAGCAATAATCTTGGGAGCTATAGGCTTCGTATTTAGCTGCTTTCTACTTCCAATAATTGGATTAACTTTTGTTAGAAAGGCCGAGGAGAACAATGAAGATCAACAGCTTATTACAATCGCTAAACTACTAAATTGGATACAACTGGGAATACAAATTGTTGGGCTCTTATTTGGTTTAGGTTATCTAATATGGTTTCTTGTAATGTGGTACTGATACAAATAGTACTTGTAGTCATGCGGATTAGCAAATAAGTTTCAAGCTTTGCTAATTTTTTTCTTTTTCATTATTCCATAAGTTATTGCACATTTTACAGTAATAAGACTAAGAATCTTAATATCTAGCTTTTACTATAATTAAATACCTATTAGAATACGAAATAATTTGGTGGAGAAAGTATTGAATAATGAAAGTAAACATTGTCCATTTTGTGGTTCATCTGTAGAGAAAGGATCAGTTTTCTGTCAAAACTGTGGTGTATCTATTACAGGGGCTGAAAAACCTACCCCTGCACCTGCTCCTCAACCAGTACCACAAAGTCAATATCAAGATGGTACAGCTGCATATCAATCACCTACAACAACTGTCTATGTTGCACAACCAGCAACTCAAGATGATTCTTTAGCAACAGTATCTTTAGTAATGGGAATACTTGGTTTTGTATGTCTGTTTGGAATTGGTAGTATAATAGCAGTCATTACAGGTCATATTTCTTACAGTCGTTCTAAAACCCCAGTAGCTATTGCCGGACTGGTTCTAGGCTACATTCCTATTATTGCTGGGCTAATCTGGCTTATAATTTGGATAATAATAATAGCAACATTGTGATTAATATCATAAACAAAAAATGACATTAAATGCCTATTTGAATACAAAATAATTTGGTGGAGAAAATATTGAGTAGTGAAACTAAACATTGTCCATTTTGTGGTTCATCTGTAGAGAAAGGATCAGTTTTCTGTCAAAACTGTGGGGCATCTATTACAGGGGTTGAAGAAACAACACCCGCTCCTCATCCAGCCCCGCCACAACCTCAAAGTCAATATCAATATGGAACAGATGCTTATCAACAACCTGCAACTGTTTACGTTCCAGAACCTAGAAAAGATGATTCCCTTGCTAATCTTTCCTTAATTATGGGGATACTTGGTTGTGTATGTCTGTTTGGAATTGGTAGTATAGTAGCAGTCATCACAGGTCATATATCCTATGGTCGTTCGAAAAGTCCTTCAGCTCTCATCGGAATGATTCTGGGATACATTGTTGTTGCTGGTGGGTTAATTTGGCTTGTTTTCTATTTGGTAATGTTTAGAGGACTCTAAATAGTTCCTTGATTATAAAATGGTAGAGTCAACAATGAAATGTGCACATAATTTGTACACTTAGACGAAGTGATAGTTAGATGTTGATATGTGATATTAAATGTCATGGGAATCGAAAAAATTCCCATGTAACATTTCCATTTTTTTTTAAGAAAACATACTTCTGACAATAGGGTGTATTCCGAATTTTTCAGAACCATCAGGG
>JAUVZH010000205.1 GCA_030602675.1 Candidatus Heimdallarchaeota archaeon
ATTCTTTGTTGTTCCGCCTGCATAACCAGAAACAGCTTCTAATCCTTTGATTTGGTTAAATACTGCTTCTAAGCACCAGAAACATCCCCCTCCTAAAATAATCGTTTTATTATTTTTCTTCTTATTAGTAATTTTTTTCAACCCAAGTAAATATTTATTTCATAAACCTTAAAGCTGATTGATTATATTCTTTAATTTATAATGAAATAAACCAATGAAAATAAATCATAACAAAACTGGATTTCCATATTTTTACGAGATGACAGCTGATTCTTATTTTGTTTTTTGAATATAGTCCAGTTTTTCAGGCTCAGTTATTTGCTTAAAGATTTTATATTGTCTTCTCTTGGATTTAAAGAACCATTTTGGATCAAAATCACCAATCCAAGCAAAACCCAATAATCCTGGACCAGTATGTGATCCTGCAACCAATCCAAACTCTCCTACAAAAATCTCAATATCATCTTCTTCTTTCAAGAAATTAGCTAATATTTCTGCTTCTTCTCTTCTGTTGGTATGAATAATGAACATTGTTTTTACAAGTAAGTGGTTCTTAATTTTCACACCTAGCTCTTTCATTTTTAGAAACAAACTTTGTTTATCTCTGATTCTTCCAGCACCTCTGACATGCCCTTCAATAAGCCAAAAAATAGCTTTAAAGTGGAAGAGCTGAGCTAATAATTTTTGTGTTAAGTTGACTCGACCACTATAATATAGTGTAGTTAGATCATCAAGTGTAGCAAAAACCATTGACTTTGCCCTTAGACCTTTCACATGATTAACTATCTCTTCTTTTGTTTTCCCTTCTTTAGCCATTTTAGCTGCTTCTAGAACAATAATTCCTTGACTTAATGTTGCAGTTTTTGAATCAATAACTTCGATATCCCTCTCAGGTAACTGCTTTCGTACCAATACTGCAGTCTGATAAATTCCACTTATATGATTTGAAACATGTATTGCAATGAGAGTACTGCCATCATTGGTTTCATTTTTATAAACCTCATAATAATCCTTGGGACTAGGAACTGATGTAGTAGGTATAATACCACTATTCTCTTGCATTTTTTGATACAAATAATCACTGTTAACTCCATTAGGTACGCTAAATTTCTCCTCTCCAAAATGGACTGTCATTGGTATAACTGCTATCTCATATTCTTCAACAAGATCCGATGGAAGATCCATACTAGCATCTGTTGCGATTTTAATTTTCAACCTTTAAATTTCTCCTATTTTAACACAGTAAATTTGTTTTTTAATTTGAAACTTTTTTATCTCCAGCTTTGTATTCCTTACCTCGAAACATATCAAAAAATGATGTTGTATATTTGTGTAGCATTGCTAAAACTAATCCTGTTGTCATTAATCCTGCCATTATATTTGTATGCAAGAATAAAGGAAGCCAAGGTGGATAGATGGAGATAAAGAATGATATTGGAATTATTATTACAAGTGCAATAAATGTAGAAGGATTAACGTATTTAATAATTAAAATTGATATTAAATTAACTAGTACAATAATTGCAACTAGTAATGGATTCACAAGCCATAAAATACCTAATGCTGCTGCTAAACCTCTTCCTCCTTTGAATTTCAAAAAGATTGAATAGTTATGTCCAAGTATGACTGAAACTGCTACTAGTATACAAATAATCGAATGCCAAGATAACTGCCAATTTTCGTTTGCACTGTATAACGGTGTTTCATCAAAATCAATTAAGATTACTGTTAAAACACAAGCAAATCCCTTCATGAGGTCCAAAAAACCAGCTAGTGCACCAAAGATAATGCCTGCTTGTCCCATTGCATTTAATCCTCCTACATTTTTTGTACCTACATCTCTCAAATCCTTGTCAGACTTCAATTTTGTAACAATAAATGAAAATGGTATAGAACCAATAATGAAAGCAATTATTGGACTAATAATTGCCCAAACCCAATCTTCCAACTATTCTGTCTCCTATATACGGTGGATTATAATTTTACTTAGATAATTTCTGAAACATTAATAGATAAACTTTGCTTAGTACTAAGTATTAGTTCCTCATTGTTTTTTAGTTTAAATTAATCAACCTCTTAATAATCTTAAGTAATTTGAAAAACTTGAGATGAAGATTTCAATTGCGAAATTTTATTATTTCAGTTTGTACTTGAACTGGAATACAAATCCTATTGAAAATGTAGTAATGCTTAGGAGTGCTAAGTAGAAATACTTGTTATTATTGAAGTTTAGATAACTGCCTTGCAGTTCCAATAGATAGCAATACAAAGACATGAAATCTGAAAGAATCTATTTGTGTTCTATATGTCTAAAACATAATTTATTATAATTTAAATGGAATTGTTCATTTGGAGGGTTATATGAATGGAAATAATCAGTATTTATTTTTCAATAATTAATGGCTTGCACATTAATGTGGAATACTATTGGTATTGTTATCTCTTTTTTATTTCGATTATCATTTTTGGGATTGGATTAATCTTAGGACTAATTATCTTAATATATTTTAAAATTATCAGACCACGTATAAGACGTAAAAGTGAAAACAAGCAAACTGAATCTTCTTTGTCTCTATCTGCAATACAGGAAAAAAGACAGCAAGAAAAGGATTAACCTTCCAAGAACATAGAGAAACAAGTAAACTTTATAGTGTTTAATTTAGTTTGGTTCATGTGAAAACTTTGACAGATCTTTTAGTTTTAGCAAAAAAAGTTGCAGAGACAATAGTTGAACAAGTTCCAGATTGTGAGTTAATATTAACCTATGGTGGAGTTGCTAGAGGAAGTGATCATAAGTATTCAGATATAGATATGATCATAATACATGATTCAAAGAAAGTAGTTTGGGAATTTATTCTAAATGAAAGACCTATTTGTTGTTGGTCAATGACTTGGAAGAAAGCTGAAAATACTTTTCGTGGTACTGAAGGTCTCTGGACAATGAGTGTTAAAGCTTTAGTTGATGCTAAGATTCTATGGTCTAAATCTAAAAAACATGAGCAGCGATTCAAAGAACTATTCAAATTACGTGATGAAGGGCATAATGTATGTTTAAAGAAAGTGCCGGAGGATTTTGAAAACATCTATAGCAAACTTTGGAAATTTCAAGAGAGTATTAAGAATTGTGAATTGAACGAAATTTCCTATCTCAGATGGGAAATCGCAAATGCTCTCGTACACACATTAGCAGTTTTGAATAATAGTCCATTTTCCAATAATTGGGGAAAGCAACAATCAGAAATTGCTAATTTTAAAATTCTTCCTCTAAACTTCGTAAAAAATTATGAAGAATTTATTATTACTAACCCAGAAGATGCCTTGATCATTGGCAAAACGCTAGTTGAAGAAGTAAAACACTTGCTAAGGGATTTGGTCGTTAAGAACACAAAACTAACTGGCATTAATGAAATAACAACTGAATGGGCAGGAATAACTGAATATCTAAATAAAATCAAATCTGCAGCAGAAAAAAATGATTTAGTAGCTGCTAAATTTGGAGCAAATAATTTCGCAACATTCATTTTATGGGCTTATTCAATCATTCAGAAACAAACTTGGGATAGAAATCACTATTATTCAGTAGAGGAAATGATTAGTAATTTACCAAGCAAATTACATGTCCATATTTCTACTTTACTACAATCAAATAAGCTAGAGGAATTAACAAAAGCTGCTGAAGTGTTAATACAAGAACTTGCTGTTGAGTTAAACGCACGAGGAGAAGAATTGCCAATCGCAAATACACTCGAGGATAGCTTACGATTTATCATTACCAAGGAAATATAAAGAAGATATATATTAATAAAAAATAAATAACGGTGAAGGTTTGGATTAAAACCTTCGATTTCGTTTTTTCAACCAAATATAAAAAATACCAACAGGAACAAGGATAAGTATCATCTGAAAATCTATTCTAAAAGCTGCATCTTGAGTTTTGGTGAGTTCTTCTAATTTTGAATTAAATTCATAGAGTTGTCTATAAGCTAAAAATGCATCTAAATAGTTCATTGCTTCTAAAGCAGTTTCCCCTTCATCGATAATTTCATCAAATTCAGCAAGAAAAGTTACATTGTGATTGAGGTCTAATCGATATGTATCAATAGCTGGTTTATTGCGATAGTAAGCAACAAAACTGGATGTTCGATAAAGTGAATCCTTCAAAAAGATGCTGAAATAAGGAGTTCCTTCTGGATAATAACTCATTACATCTCTCATAAAACCACCAGTTCCTTCTTCTGCATCATTTGTTATTTCTGCATGACGAAATCCTAGTACATGACCTATTTCATGAACCAGAAGTGTAGTTAAACCTGATCGAGGGGTTGTTCCATCACTAGCATAATACCGATTAAGGTCTTTGTAGCAAACAACATTTCCTCCACCACCTAATCCTGTGAATTCCCTGTATTCACCATAAGAGTAAGCCACCATTGAAACATTTTGTAGTAAAAGGATCCAAGAAGTAAAAATTGTATCACCTTTAGACGTATTGAAGTAGTTATCAACAACATCTTGAAATCCATAAAAGATATTGATTCCATTTAAATAAGTCCAATCTGAACGGTACCAAGGATATGAACCTAAAGTAGAAGAATCCATTATATTATTGGTAATAATTCCATTTAAATCAGAACATTCAGATAACTCAACCCAGGTGTCCTCAAGCTCTAAAGTAGCAACTTCATTAGGTACAACATACTCGAATGCATCATCTGCAACTTCCTCACTATAAATCCAATCAAGGTCTTCTTGGCTATATCCATGATGTGCTTCATCATTTATCATAAGTATTTGAGCACTAATTTCTCGCTGGTCATATAATAAGCCATCACCACGACCTCCGACATCTGATGCAATATCATTCAAGTAATCTACTAGGTATTCATTAAGATGATTAATATAATCTGTAGTTCCTGGAGTGTAAGCTTCAAGGTATGTATCTAAATCTACTGTGAGATGACTAATATCGCCTTCGGCAGAATCAGCATTCCACCATTATTAGTCCATTTAGTGTACCACTGACGACAGTATGGATCAACCAAATAAACTCGATTCTGAAAACCCCAACAAGGGTAAGGAAACTCAACATCAGGATTAAGGTCGTTATCCCATTCCAAGCGCCACCAATCGGTTAAGGCATTAGAATCAGGATCTACTTCATCAATTTCAAACCAATGTTCAAAACTATGATCGGATGTATCATATCTGGATTGATTTAGAAAATAGATAGCATAACTTGGTTCAGCAGAAGCAAAGCCTTCGTTATCAACTAAATATTGTTCTACAGCTTCTCCATCAATAGCACGACCATCTTGTTCATAGAAGATAGACATTCTCTCACCAGTGTCTTCTTGTAGGTTTAGTTGAGTTGTATTTAAAGCACTAGTAGTTCCATCCCAGGAATTAGTATCAATAAATGAATCTAAGTTTGATGAATAACTTTCTGTTGTGAAATGGAAATTAAAATCTAATGTGATTTCCAGGTCAAGGAGAGATTCATAGGATTGAGTTCCTTCATTAAAATAATAATCAATACCTTGATAGTAGATAGTGGTTTGTAAATCACTATTCCAAACAGCAAGATCAATGTACTCCTCATTGTAACCTACAAAAACAACATCGATTGGTACAGTAACTTGTGCAATTGGAATTTCATCTAACTCTAAGTAAGATTTTTCTAAATTATCAATAGTTAAAGAAT
>JAUVZH010000124.1 GCA_030602675.1 Candidatus Heimdallarchaeota archaeon
CTTTTTGATGAGAATAAAGAAATCGGTGAAGTATCTATAAGTATAGATACTGAATATCGAAGACAAGGATTAGGTTCAAAATTACTAAAGGAAATCACTCCAAAATTGAAAGAAAAGGGATGCAAGTATTTCCAAACAACAACTTATTATCTTTCAGGTATGAATTTCTGCGAAAAACTCAGAGCAAAATTAACCAATATTGAAACGCAAAATAGATTGTATTTAGATAATGTAGATTGGCAAATGGTTGAGAAGTGGATTACTGATGGTGAAAAAAGAAATCCAAGAGTGAAAATAGAGAGTTTTTTCGGAGCTTCTGAGGATGATATTGTAGAATATTGTGAACTCATGACTGAGTTAGAAAATGAAGCACCAACACTTGAAGATGAGGATGATAACAAATTCAAGGAAACATATACACCGAAACGCTATAGAGAATTTGTTGAGGAAATGGACAAGAGAAAGTACAAAGTTTATACATTTCGTACTAGAGAAGCTGATGGAAAAATAAGTGGAATGACTGAAATTTTCTTTTCAATAGAAAGCAATCCAGAACGAATTAGTACTGGTTTAACTGGTGTAAAATCAATCTATAGAGGTAGAGGATTAGGGAAGTGGATAAAAGCATCAATGATGCAATATATCAAAGAGAATCTTCCAGAAAGAGAATATGTAGTTACGGGAAATGCAGATCACAATGCTCCGATGTTATCTATTAATACTAGATTAGGATTCAAGTCATATCTCCAACGAAAAGACTACAAATTCACAATTGACAAACTATTTTAGAAATGAAAAAAATATGATTAGAAGAGAAATCTTACTAATCATATATTAACCGTATTTTTTGCTTTCTCGTTTTCTTATAATTACTACCACTATTATTAAACCATTAAAAGAAACAAGAAAGGTTGGGATAAATCTGATATCACCTAAAACTGGAGTATTTGTTGGATTATAAAGTGGGTCAGTTGGATCTGTTAAATAGAACAATACTTCTGCTCCATCAGAATAACCATCAGCATCGGAATCTGGATCGTTTTGATCTGTTTCATAAAAATCCTCAGTTATATCATCTAAATAATCACTGTCGCTATCCATTTGACCAGTATGAAAGACTGAACCACTTGAAGCATACCATTGTTGATTACCAGAAGATTGAATTCCAGTAAATTCCAAACAGTATAATATACTATCACAAGAACCAATAATTACTTCTAGAATGCCATCATCATCCAAATCAACTATAGCAGCGGAACCATAAACATTTGAAAGAGTATAATAAATCCATTCTATTTCACCAGTATGATTTAAACAATAGACCCAGTGATCAGCAGATCCTATTATGATTTCAAGGGTATTATCATCATCAAGGTCAGCTACTGAAGGTTGTGAACCAATCCATCCACTAGTTAGATATTTCCATTCTAGAACACCTAAGTGATTTAAACAGTATAAACGAAAATCAGTTGCACCAAATAAAACTTCTAAATCTCCATCAGCATCTATATCAGCGATTGTTGGTGTATAAACAGCATTTGGCGGATGTTCTCTTTCTACAGCACTATAGTTCCAATTCAAGATTCCATTATGATTTAAGCAATAAAGATTCATATCAAAAGAACCAAACAAAATCTCAAGATATCCATCTGAGTCTAAATCTGCGAAAGAAGCAAAAGAAGAGATTGAACCTCCTGCTTCATAATTCCAAATTTGTTTCCCTTTGTGGTCTATACAATAAAGCGAATCATCCTCCGAACTTGCAAAGACTTCCAATTTTCCATCATTGTCAATATCAGCTACAGAAACGTGACGAACATAAGCAAAATTTGTAGTGGAAAATTGCCATACCTCATTTCCATAGTGATCTAAACAATATACACTATAATCTCCTGCACCAAGAAGAATTTCTAAATCTCTATCACCATCAAGATCAGCAAGGGTGCAAGTAAAAACTGATTTTTCTAATTCAAAATTCCACTCTAAATCACCCAAATGACTTAAGCAATAGAGATTGTTATCTTCTGAACAAGCTATTACTTCCAAAAATTCATCATCATCAAGATTTGCAAAGATAGGTGAAGAGGTAATTCTTGCTCCAGTTGGATATTTCCATTCTTCTTCTCCAAGATGATTCAAACAATAGATGTTCATATCAACAGAACAGAATATAACTTCAACAGAACCATCAAAGTCTAAATCAACAACTGCAGGTGTACAAAAAATTGAATCCTCTGCAGTAAAGTTCCATTTTTGATTAACAACATAATTCTGTTGATGGAAGTTAGTGTCAAATTTCTCCTCAATTTTCCCTTTGTAATTATTAGGTTTGATAATTACTAATGACAATAAAATAACAATTAGTAAATTACATACGATTTTCTTCTTCAATATCACCCACCCCGAATGTAGTACATTACTATTGAGCTTTCAAATTCAATTAATTTTTGCTTAAAATCCGATTAGTTTAATCCTAAAATCAAATTTTTAATTTCTAAGTAGATAAAATACCGAATAAATCTAGTTTAGTGAGAAGTAATATAGACTATTTTTCTTAATAACATAATATGAAGGAATCAAAGGAATATTATGATGCCATCCAGAAAATGTGGGATGAATTTGCAGATATAAACATTCAATCAGAAATGTATCAAACAGATGAATTTCTCAAAGGAAAAACATCTCTTAATACTATTGAACTTGATGAACTCGGTGGATACGTTAAAGGAAAGTCATTATTACATCTTCAATGTCATTTTGGACTCGACACATTATCTTGGGTTCGAGAAGGAGCAAAAGTAACTGGTGTTGATATTTCTGGAAGAGCTGTCAAGCTAGCTCGTGAGTTAGCTAAAAGAACAAAAATAGAAGCAACTTTTGTGGAATCAAATATCTATGATTTGCCAGAAAATTTTGAAGGAAAATTCGATATAGTATTCACTTCTTATGGAGTTCTTTGCTGGCTGAATGATTTAAAACGATGGGGTGAAATCATTGCTCATTTCCTAAAACCGGGAGGGATATTTTACATAGCTGAGTTCCATCGATTTATCTGGGTGTTTGATTGGGATAATAAGGAGGATTTCGTTGTGAATAATAATTACTTTCATGATCCAAAACCTATCAGCTATACAACCGAAGGTTCTTATGCAGGTAGTGGGAATAAAAATGAAAAATTTGAAGGTCATGAATGGGCTCATAGTTTATCAGATGTGATTAATTCAATAATAAATGCAGGATTGGAAATACAATTTCTTAATGAGTATCCTGTCTCACCATTTCCGAGATTTCCATTCCTAAAGAAATCCAAAGATGGATACTGGAGATATGATCATCCAAAAATACAATTACCTTTGGTATTCACCCTTATGGCAAAAAAAGAAGATTAGATTTGTTAAATTGCTATTCTGATGCTCATTTCTTTATTTTTGTGGTTCTTTTTACCGAAATAACTAATAATGAAAGTGATAAGATAATGTAAAATTAAATTGATTTATGTCGTCTAATAAACAGGAGAAATGGCAATTGAAAATTATATGCAACCCAACTACATCTGGTGGTAGAGCAAAAAAGAAGTGGCCCAAGTATAATGAAGCTTTTAAAGAAGCTGGTTTTGATTTTGAAGTTGAATGGACCAAATCAATAAATGATGCTGTTGATATTGCTAGAAAAGCAAGCGATGATCATGAACTTATTGCTGTTTTTGGTGGCGATGGTACAATTAATGAAGTTATTACCGGGATTGGCCAAGCAGGATTTAAGAGTACAGTAGCATTACTCCCAGTAGGTCGAGGAAATGACAATGCTTACAATATTCGTCAAACACATGACTTAGATGATCTTATTGAAATGCTCCAAAAGAAAGAGGAACGAGTTATTGATTGCATTGAAATTAATGATGGTAAAAGGTATTGTATGGGTGTTGCCGGAGTTGGATTAGATGCCGATGTCTCTGAACAAGTTATTGATAAAAACACTAAAATTGTGTATAATTTAGCCTTAATTAGATCAATATTCAGATACAGACCCCGACATATGCATATTGATATTGATGATGGCAAAATTGTCAAAGATATAAAATCATTAACCACAATGATTGGCAATGGACAAAGGATAGGTGGAGGAATGTATGTTACTCCAGATGCTATTATCGATGATGGATTACTGGATGTTATGATTGTGGGAGATACCCGATTAATAAAATCATTAGTAATCTCATCTAAATTAGGAAAAGGCACTCATTTAGAATATCCTGAGGTTGAGATACACAGAGGCAAGAGAGTAACAATAACCACTAATTCCAAAAAGAAAGTTCTTGGTCATGCTATGGGTGAATTTTTAGGTCCTGTACCTCATACTTTTGTTTGCCGTCATAAAGTTTTGAAAATTCTTAAGATGCCTGATACAATCCTAGAAAGAGAAGGATGGTTAGATGCTAGTGCCTTCTCAGCTAATATTTCTAAGCAATAAGTACTATTTACAAAAGTATTTTTTTGTTATTTCTTTCTAGCCCGACTGAAAAATTACACGAGGATATACAAACCACCTATGAAAGGTCTATGAATCGGAAGGGAAAAACCCTCCGTTTTAAGACCGCCGCTCAAACTGAGTTTGAGCATTACAGAGGAGGTGATCCAACCGCAGGTTCCTCAAGAGTTACCATTATTTTATGTAGGAAAATCAACTAAATAAGAAACTATTTCTATTCGAATTTCAATAATAGTATAGGTGATTTTAGTGAGTCAAGCAAATGAACTCTTGGAAAAGATATACAAAGATTTGCAAATCATCAAAGAAGAAATTACAGATATTAAACTACATCTCTTAAAGGAAGAAGAAGTAACAGAAGAAGAATTAAAAGAAATCCAAGATGCAAAAGAACAGATAAGAAAAGGGGAATATACTACACTTGAGAAGTTAAAAAGGGGTTAGGGGATTAAATGCCCAAAATTATAATCTCAAGGAAAGCTGAGAAACAACTGAAGGAATTAAAAAGTACTAGCTATTTTGATAATATAATCGACTTCCTAGAGAAACTGCAAGACAATCCTTTTCCAAAAGGGTTTGATATTGCAAAAGTGAAACAAGATCAATCAATACGTGTCAGGTTCGGAAAATATAGATTGTTTTATGGATTAAACAAGAAAGAAGATAGTATAGAAGTATATTCTATTAGTTTGAGGAAAAAAGCGTATAAATAATACAAGCAGAAACGATCAGAATCTTAAATCTATCAGAATTTGAGTTGCAAGCAATAACCAAAGCTTCCAATAGTCAGAGATAAGAAAATAGTTTTACTTAAAATCAGATAATAATGAATGTGTACAAAAATGAGGTTAGTAAAATTTGATACCTATCAAGATGAAGATGGAGGTTGGTGTGCTAGAGGTATAGATACTGACATCTTTACTCAAGGAGAAACACTGGATGAATTAAGAGAAAATATAAAAGAAGCAGTAGAAGTTCATTTTGAAGAAGAACTCATTACTATTATTAGTAAAGTATGATTTACTGGTTTGTTTTTTGTAGAATGCTTATAATATAATCGAAAGCAGCATCAATATCCTCTTGAGTGATGCTAGGGTAATTTTCGAGGATTTCAGTGAAACATAAACCTCCCTTAATACATTCAAATATAATCCAAACCATAACTCGAGTACCTTTGATAGTCGGTTGTCCTCCGCAAATCTCTGGATCGCGAACAATACGCTCGAATTTTGACTTAAATATTCCCCTACAATATTTATAAGACAATTGAACTATAAAACAACATCTTACTACAAATAATGTTCCAAACTCACGCTTCTTTCTATCCAACTGAAAAAATACACGAGGTAATACAAACCACCAACAAAAAGGTCAAATGAGAAGGATTGAGAAACCTATTTAGGTTTAATAATTATACCTTCTCTTGTTTTTCCATCTACCTTAACAATTAAAGGTTTCTTTGTTTTAACATGTCGAACATATTTTTTATCAGTAATTGTTTTCTGTTTAGATAACCACTCCCAATCTAGAATGTGTTCATCAGATTTGAAATCTATATAGAAATAACCAATATTAGAAGTAATTAGATTCTGAAAGAAATGGCTTCCTTGTGAGAAATCAATTTGGAAATTCTTTAATGAAGCCTCAACCATTACTTTAACCCCAGAAATATCATTCCATTTCACTGGAATTCCGAGAAATCTATCTGCTGTTCCCCATCTACCAAATCCAATTAGAATATAGGGGATTTTTTCTTTTGTTAGTAATTCATTCATTGCATTTATTTCTTGAACCATTTTTAATGTTTGAAGATTATCAAAAGCATCTGGTTTAATATAGACAATATGTTCGATATCTTTTCTAATGAGATTTCCAGATATTTGCGTTGAATATACTAAACTCCTATCTCTTTCTACTTTCTCGATTTTTTCAGTTAGAGCTTCTTCTTGTCGTAAAAATGGACGTATTTGTAAGAGATTAAAGGAATGTTTCTCTTTCGAAGTTTTTCTAAAATTTCCAGCAAATTCTATTTCAATAGAGTTACCTATTGCTTTTTCACCAAGTTCCATGATCCTAGCTACTAGTTCAGCTATTGGAAAAATTCCTAATTTCAGGTGCTTACTAAAGGTTATAACTGGAGAACCTTCGCCATGATAACCAATTTTTAATGATTGAGAATTAAAATCATAATTATCTGCAATGGATTCTAACGTCTGATCATCAATTGCATCAATTAAATCAAATTTCGTCAAGAATGGATCATCTAAATGAATATTGAAATCAGATTGACCAAGATTAACACCATAATAATATTTCTGACTATTTTCTAGCATATAATCTGGTGTTGAGAAGAAGTTAATTTTTGGATAATTCGGACAAAATCTTAAAGTTTCTCCGCCCTCTACAACGATTTTCCCCAAACCCAAAGCTAGATAAGCAATTCTATCTTCAGGTTTCATGTAATTACCTATAGGATAATAGTTGTAAGAGGATGCTGTGCCTGAGAAATCAGGATAGTATCTATTATTATGCTCATTTCCTACAACAGTTTGAATAACAACAGCCATTTTCGCTTCTTCAATAGTTTGTCCAACAGATTTAGCATAGGATTTTGCTTTTCTTAAAAAGGGAGAAGCATATACCAATTTAACTGCTGTACAAATATGCTTTATTCGTTTCCCCAAACTGTCGTCATTATTTGGAATCATATATGTATTGAAAATTCCTGCAAATGGTTGATATGCTGAATCTTCAAGAAGACTTGAAGAGCGAATTGCTAGGGGTTGTGTAATATCTCTAACTAGAAACTCTATATCATTGTAGAGTTCGCTTGAGAGTTTTGAAGCAACGAATTTTTTCTTAATTTCTTCATCT